>CAJAYZ010000203.1 GCA_903949225.1 uncultured Planctomycetaceae bacterium | reverse complement strand
GATCGACCTCGGCGACGGTCGCGACCGGGCCGTGCTGGGAGGCACGACGCTCGCCGGCTCGATTGCTGGCGGCAGCGGCGACGACACCCTCCTGTTCGTCGATGGCGCGACCGGCACTCTGGCACTCGACGAGGCAGCCGACCTCGACACCGACACGCTCGATTTCTCGTCGCTCTCGATCGTCGGTGGCGTCGGGGTGGCCGTCGACCTCGCCCTGACGACGACGCAGGTCGTGAAGTCTGGCCTGTCGCTGACGCTCGCGAGTGGAAGCGGCTTCGAGGATGCCGTCGGCTCGAGCGGCGCCGACACGCTCCGCGGCAACTCCCGTGACAATGCCCTCTTCGGGTCCGATCTGCCCGATGATCGGCTCGGCGCCGCCGCCACCTCCAACGGCCGCGTGCAGGTGGTCTATCTTGAGTTTGACAGCGAGACCGACGAGTCGGTCGGTGACCATGCTTACACGACCGCCGAGCGGGCAGCGATCGCCATCCGGCTGGCTTCCATCTACAGCGCCTTCAGCGTCCAGTTCGTCCTCGACGTCCCGGCACTCGACGAGTACGCCACGATCACGTTCAACAAGCCGCGGCCCGGCTCCGAGGATTCCGGCGGCTGGGCATCGGAGGTTGATTTCGGCAATTGGAGCTACTCCGGCGTCGCCACTGTCGACGTCAACGGCCTGCTCGGCGTCACGGGGGGGCCGACGGGCACCTCGGAGAACTTCGTCGCGGCGTCGGCCTGGCTGGCAGCGCACGAGCTTTCGCATCTCCTGGGGCTGCGGCATGCCGATTCGTTCGGGCCGCCAGGATTCGGCATCGAGGCCCCGCCGGGGAGGAGTGGCTACTACAACAACCCAGCCTACGAGGGGCCGTCTGCTGCCTGGGAGACCGACCGTCACATCATCGAGACACCGGCCCTGACGGGCTTCACGCTCTGGGATCTCGTTGCCGTCCAATTCTTCGGCGAGCGCGAGGCAATCAAGCTCGTCTACAACGACATGGCACCGCTGACCCCCGACGGGGGTCTGCTTGTCGCCGAGCAGTCCACGCCCCATGACACCCTGTCGGGCGCCCAGGAGCTTGTGCCCGTGCCCCTTGCGCTCCCCAACACGCTCAACCATGGCCTCAACGCCGCCAAGGATCTCATGGCCGGGGCCGTCGCCGTGCTCGGCAAGCTCACTGCCACTGGCGAGCTCGATGTCTACCGAATCTCGGGACGGCGCGGCGATCTCCTCAACATCCAGGTGATGTCATCCGCGCTCGACCGCTACAAGAAGTCCTCGTCGTCGCTCGATCTCGACGCCGTGCTGACGGTGTACGACGCAGCCGGGATTGTTGTCTCCTTGAGTGACGATGAGTTCGAGACGCGCGATCCGAGCATCATCGATCTCGTCCTTCCGGCCGACGGCATCTACTACATCGAGGTGAAGGGCTTCTACCACGAGGATGGTCAAGCTGCCGACACCGGGAGCTACGAGCTGTTCCTCTCCCGATTCGACGCCGCCACCGGCAACGACGCCGGCGACGTCCTCGAGGGGCGCGGAGGGAACGACACGTTGGCGGGGGGCGGTGGCGACGACACCTACGTGTTCCAGGGAACGGGCCTGGGCTCCGACACGATTCTCGAGGATGTCCGGCTCGAGAAAAGCGGCCTAGGCGCCACTGGTTCAGTGGGCGGCCGCGACAGCGACGACACCCTCGACTTCACCAATTTCGGAGCTGCCGTGGCGATCGACTTGGCATCGACGGCAGTTCAGGTGGTCGCGGCTGGGGATCTGTCACTCCGGCTTTCGTCGGCCGTCGAATCTGCCGACGAGCCGTCGGCGGCGCAGGGCCTCGAGCGGGTGCTCGGCAGTGCCTTCGGGAACACGCTTACTGGCAATGCCCGTGGCAACACGTTCGGCGGTGGCGGCTCGGTCAATACCTTCCAGGGGTCTGACGCTGCCGACGAGTCGCAACTCGGCGGCGGATCGAACACGGTCGATGGCGGGGCGGGGACCGACGCGGTCACTCTGCCGGGGGGCAAGGCTGACTACACGATCGCGATCAGCGGTTCGACCGTCACGGTCTCGAGCCTGCCGGGCATCGTCCCGGCGAGCGTGAGCATCCTCACGAGCGTGGAGGTCGTCCGCTTCAGAGGAGACGGCACGGCGACGCTCCTCGTTGGCGTGGGAGACGGCTTGGCCTCGGTCCAGGCTGCCGTCGATGCGGCGGCCGCCGGCGACACGATCCTCGTCGCCCCCGGCAGCTACTCCGGCGCAATCGTCCTCGACAAGGACGATCTGAGCCTCGTGTCGGCTGCCGGCAGCGGGGCGACGACACTCCTCGGCGGCGGGGCGACCGCCACGGTGACGGTATCGGCCACCGGCGTGATCGTCCGCGGCTTCGGAATCGACAACGCCGGTGTCGCCGGAGGCAGCGCGATCCTCATCCGCAGTTCGGCCGATGTCACGGTCGACGGCAATGTCATCCGCAACGCCGTCTCCGGGGTAAAGCATGTCGACGACGGCGGCTCGGCCGGCGCCACGATCACCGGCAACACGTTTGCCAGCACCGTGCAGTCGGGTATCGCCGGCACCGTGAATCTCGCAATAGCCGGGCTGTCTGGGAACACGTTTGGCACCTCCGTCGAGGCGATCAACCTTGGGTCTGGAGTGTCACTTGCCGGGAATGCCCTCGACCGCGCCGGGATCTTCGCTTTGCTCGATGCCCAGACGATCGATCTCTCCGGCGGGGCCGCCCTGGTCGACTCCCGGTCGAGCACGACCTACGCGATTGCCGCGCCGACTGTCCCAGAGCATCGGCAGGCGGTGGCAACCGTGCCGACGACCGGGCTGACCGGGGCGTCGACGTTTGCCGTGATCGCCGGCGTTGATGCCGGGCTGTTCCAAATCGATGGCGCGACCGGGGAACTGCGATTTACCAACCTGCCGAGGTACACGGCCCCGGCTGACGTCGGCGCCGACAATGTCGCCGAGGTGATCGTGCGGGCCACCGACGGCACTCGCAACGTGGTGACGCGGTACACCGTGACCGTGGTCGACGTGAACGTCGCCCCGGAGTTCGCAGCATCCACGCGGGTCATCAACCTTGCCGAAAACATCCCCGTCGCCGGCGTCGCGGCGGCGACCGATTGGGATCTCGACACGCTCGGCTATGCGATCGCGGCCGATGCGACCGACAATGCCGACGGGGCTCTGTTCACTCTTCATCCGGTCACCGGCACGCTGGCGTTCCTGGTCGCTCCCGACTTCGAGAATCCGACCGATGCGGATCGCGACGGGATCTATCAGGTCCGCGTCGCCGCCACCGATCCGGGCGGGCTCGTCAGCTACCAGATCGTGACGGTCGCGGTCTCCGACACCAACGACAACGCCCCGATCTTCACCAGCGCCGCGACGGCGACGGTGGTGGAGAACACCGCGGTCAGCGCCGTCGTCTACACGGCGACGCGGACAGATGCCGACGTCACGGCGGCCTACCGCAACGTCTCCTATTCGATCAAGGCGGGCGTGGGGGATGGGGTGAGGGTGGCGGTCAACGCGGCGACCGGCGCCGTGACCCTGCTCGCTCAGGCCGACTACGAGACGAAGGCGTCGTATCTGTTCGTGGTCGTCGCCGATGACGGTGTCAATCGGTCCGAGCGGATCGTCACGCTGAACGTCATCGACACCAACGACAGCGCCCCGGTGATCACCAGTGCCGCCGCCGGATCGGTGGTGGAGAACGCGGCCACGACGACGGCTATCTACACCGGCTTGCGGACTGACGCCGACGTGACGGCCGCCTTCCGCCAGGTGACCTGGTCGATCAAGCCGGCCGTCGGCGATGCCGCCATGGTGGCGATGGCTCCGACGACCGGTGTTGTCACGCTCCTATCCCGGGCAGATTTCGAGGCGAAGACGTCGTACGC
Organism: uncultured Planctomycetaceae bacterium; assembly: GCA_903949225.1. Lineage (GTDB taxonomy): Bacteria > Planctomycetota > Planctomycetia > Pirellulales > UBA1268 > QWOP01. The sequence goes on along the minus strand of CAJAYZ010000203.1, from coordinate 206 downwards.
GTTCACCATCATCGCCAGTGACGGGCTCAACACGACCGAGAAGTCGGTGACGGTGAACGTCGTCGACGCCAACGACAGCGCTCCGGTGATCACGAGCGGTCCGACCGGTTCGGTGACGGAGAACGCGGCCACGACGACCGTGATCTACACCGGCACTCGGACCGACGCCGACGTCACGGCGGCCTTCCGCCAAGTGACCTATTCCG
>CAJAYZ010000202.1 GCA_903949225.1 uncultured Planctomycetaceae bacterium | reverse complement strand
TTCGTCGAGCCACTGACGTCGCGATCGACGATCTTGCTTGCCGTCCGGATCCGGGTGTCGGAGGATCCGCCGTCAGACGTCTCGGTGGCGTCTGTGGTCGTCACTTCATCGGAGTGACGCTGCTGACTCTTCCCCGACATCGTGTCGGTGATCGATCCGCTCGCCTCCGGTTTGCTCCCGGGCTCAGAGTCGGTCGAGAAGGTGACTGAGCCAGAGGAGCCCCACGTGCCGCTGGCCGTGTCGGCCTTGCTCGACTTGCCTGTGAATGTGTGCTTCCCGGAGACTTTGTCGCCGCGGGTGAGCGTGTACTCGGTGCTCGAATCAGTGCTCGACTTGAAATCGCCGCTGTCGCCCACGGAGTAGGACTCGGAGCCGGTCTGGACGGCATCCTTCCCCTCGCCGGTGACCGTCCAGTCGTAGTGCGATGACTGCGAGCCCTTCGTGGAATCCTGCGATGTCACGGTCGTCGTGCTCTTGATCGGGGCAAGCGCGCCCGATCGGGTGACGGTGGAGCTGTCGGTCTTGTCTGAGGTGGAGAGCGAATCCGACGACGTGGACCCGCTGCTTGTCGACTTCACCAGACGCACGCTGCCAGCCGACTTGAGATCGGTCGTGTCGGTCGAATCGAACGTGTTAGTGCCACTGGAAGTTTGCGAGTGCACCGAGCGGGTTTCCACCGAAACGCCGTCGGCGGTGGTCCCTCCCCCCTTCATGTCGGCCCCGGCGCCGCCAGACCAGGTCGTCGTGCCCGACTGGCTGCTCGACATCGAGGCTTCGGAGTGGCTGCTACCGTCGGCCTCCGTCCAGTCGTGCTGCGAGAAGCTGCTGCTGCTCCGGGCGTCGATCGTGTCGCTCTGGCTGCCGCCCCGGGATTCCCCAGACTGGGTCACGCCAGGAGTATCGGTGGGATGGCCCTTCTCCTTGTGGGTGTGGCTCGAATCAGAATGACTCGTGAACGTCCCCTTGCGCGACTGCGACATCGTCGAATCAGACCCTGCCGGCTTGCCGTCGCGGGTCGAGGAAGAGGACGAACTCGACGACGATCCGGTGCCGTTGTCGGTTCGCGAGCTCGACGACGACCAGGTGTCGGCGGCGGTCGGCGAGGCATCGCCACCCGGAGAAGACTTTCCGGACTCATCCGGGATCGGGGGAGTGCCACTGGAGGAACTCGAGGAACTGCTCGATGACCAGGTGAACTCGAGCCGATCGCTGGACGACTGCGACGACGTCCCGGTCACGCCCCCCTTGCCGTCAGTGGAGGAGCTGCTCGAGGCCGAGCGGCTCGACGGGCCGGAGCCTTTGCTTGAAGACTTCGACTCCGAATGGCTGGTGCCGGTGGTGGCAACGGTGTCATCGCCAATTTTGGAGATCGAATAGGTTTTCGCATCCGTGACACTCGACCCCGATTCGGTGCTCGTGGTGGTGCCCTCCTCGCTGCTCGACGAGGATTGCGTCGATGAGCCGCTGCCATCAGCCGACTGGCTGGTGCTGGAATACCGCCCCTCGAACGTGTTGCCATTCTCCGAGGTCGACTTGGTCGTGCTCGACAGATCGATTCCTTGGGCTGTGGAGACGACGGTCGATTCACCCCATGCGGAGGTCTTCTCGGTGACGTCTCCGGCTCCCGCACGGGACGACTTCGTCGACCGTGCCGAGGCGCCGCCCGTGGTTATGCCAGCACTCGAGAACGACGCTGTGTACGTCCCGTCGCTGCTACGGGAATAGGAGCTCCCCGAGAAGCCCGTCGTGGTGGTCGTGAGCGCGGCAAACGCATCAGGGCCGATGGGAAACTTCCCCTCTGTCGACGACGAGTTGGTGTCGGCACGACGGTGTTCTGCTCGCGAGACCTTTTCGCTCCCCTGAGTCGATGCCCGCGCGCTGTCGACGAGGCTCGCAAACGCCAGCCCCGCCGCCGTCTTCCCCTTCGATTCCTCCGAGCTGCTGCTGGAGTCGGTCTCACTCCGGGTGGTCATGCTCTGGATCGCCATGCTGTACCGCTGCACGCCGAGCTTGGTGGCGGCGTCGAAGCCCTGGAGATCCGTGACGCCGGTCGTATTCGATGCGGAGGATTCGTTCCGGGAATGACCGGACGACGATTGGCTCGTGGTCGTGAGATTCTCGGAGGTGCCGTTGGGGGAGGTCCTGCC
>CAJAYZ010000201.1 GCA_903949225.1 uncultured Planctomycetaceae bacterium | reverse complement strand
GGCCGACCGGCCAACCGTCATCTGGGCGATGTTGACCCCGAGCCCGCCGAGCGCCGTGCCGACGTTGCCGATGATGCCCGGCACGTCCTGATGGGTGAAGATCAGCACGATCCCGTCGAGGTAGGCCTCGAGCCGATGCCCCTCGAGCTGCACGAGCCGCGGCATGGCGTGGCCGAAGAGCGTGCCGGCAGCGCGGTGCACGCGCCCCTCGGCGACAAGATCGACGGCCACGACGGAGCTGAAGGCACCGGGATCGGTCCGGCTCTGTTCGACCAGATCGATGCCCCGTTCCCGGAGAAGGACCTCGGCGTTGACGATGTTGACGTCGTCGGCAGCCCCTTCGAGGAGCCCGGCCGCGAACGCGGCAGTGACGAGCTTCGTCGACCGGGAGGCGATTTCACCCCGATAGGCGATCGAGCAGGACCGCGGCGGAGCGTCGTCGAGCTTCGCCAGAAGGAGGCCGAGGCGCCAGGCGAGGTCGAGGAAGCCCTTCACCCCCTCGAGCGAGGCCGGATCGATGGGGCTTGAGTTGACCGAATGGCGGATGGCGCCGGTGGCGAGGAAGTCGACGAGCAACCCGACCCCCTCCACGGCGACCTGCGACTGGGCCTCTTCGGTGCTCGCGCCGAGGTGCGGCGTCACGAGCACCCCGGGCTTGTCGAACAGGGGAGACTCGGTGCACGGCTCCTTCTCGAAGACGTCGAGGGCGACTCCGGCGATCACGCCGCGGTCAAGCCCCTCGGCGAGCGCCTTCTCGTCGTAGATCCCGCCGCGGGCGCAGTTGATGAGGCGGACGCCCGGCTTGAGGAGATCGAGCTCCTTCATGCCGACGAGATACTTCGTCTCGGCCGTGAGGGGTGTGTGGACGGTGAGGTAATCGACCTCGGGAAGCATGGCATGGACACTGGGAACCAGTTCGATCCCCAGTTCAGCGGCGCGCTCCACCGACAGGAAGGGATCAAAACCGAGCACCCGCATCTCGAACGCCCGGGCCCGGGCCGCCACCGTCTGGCCGATCCGGCCGAGGCCGACGATGCCGAGGGTCTTGCCAGCGACCTGGACACCCATGAACTTGTTCCTGTCCCAGCGGTGGGCATGGAGGCTCGCATCGGCAGCGGCGATGTTGCGGGAGAGGGCCAGAAGCAGCGCGAAGGCATGCTCCGCCGTGCTCACCGTGTTTCCGGCGGGGGTGTTCATGACCACGATGCCCTGCCGGGTGGCGGCATCCTTGTCGATGTTGTCGGTGCCCACCCCGGCCCGCACGATCGCCTTGAGCCGTTGGTTGCCCGCGAGCGCCTCGGCGGTGATCTTCACGCCACTGCGGCAGATCGCCCCATCGTGCCTGGCCAGCGCCCCCCGGAGGGCGTCGCCGGAGAGGCCCGTCGCGACCTCGTAGGTGATGCCGTGCGCTGCCGCGGCCTCGAGAAGCGCCAAACCGTCAGGGCTGAGGGTGTCGAGCACGATGATGGAGGGCATGGACGGCTTCTCGGCAGGGTGGGGGAGGCGTAGCGGTCTCTTTCGACCGATCAATGGGTCGCGATGGAGGCTCGCAGTCAGATGTCAGCCACCGTGGGACTTCTGGAACTCGATCATGTAGTCGCGGAGCTTGGCAACCCCTTCGACCGGCATCGCGTTGTAGATGCTCGCCCGAATGCCGCCGACGGAGCGATGCCCCTTGAGATCGACAAGCCCGCGGGCGGTGGCACCCTTGACGAACTCCTTGTCCATCGCCTCGTCGCGGAGGCGGAAGGTGACGTTCATGTCGGAACGGCAATCAGAACGGGCGTGCCCGTGATAGAAGCCGCCCGAACGATCGAGGACGTCGTAGAGCGTCTTCGCCTTGGCGGCATTGTGGCGGGCCATCCCGTCGAGGCCCCCCATGCGGTTCTTGATCCACTGGCAGACCAGGCCGAGGACATAGACGGCGAACACCGGCGGTGTGTTGGCACGCGACCCGTTCTTCACGTGCGTGCGGTAGTCGAGCATCGTCGGCAGATCGTCGCGCGACCGTTCGAGGAGATCCTTGCGGATGATCACGACAGTCACCCCGGCGATGCCGGCGTTTTTCTGGGCACAGGCGTAGATCAGACCGTACTTCGCCACGTCGATCGGGCGGGACAAGAAGTCACTCGAGCAATCGCAGACAAGCGGTGCGGTCCCGAAGACAGGGTCATGCTTCCACTGCACCCCCTGGATCGTCTCGTTGCTCGTCACGTGGAGATAGGCGGCATCGGGGGAGAGTTTGAGTTCTCCGGCCGTCGGGAGGTGATCGTAGTTCGTGGCTTCCCCGTCCCAGGCGACATGGACGCGCCCCTCACGGCGAGCCTCCTTGGCCCCGGTGTGCCCCCACGTGCCGGTGACAAGATAGTCGGCGGGGCCCGGTTGCCCGCGGAGGAGGTTCATCGGGACCATCGAGAACTGCAGGCTCGCGCCCCCTTGGACGAGCACCACCTCGTGATCCTCACCGATCCCGAGCAGCCCCCGGAGATCATTGATCGTCTCCTCGAGGATCCGATCGAACGGTGGACTGCGGTGGCTGACCTCGAGAACTGAGATGCCCACCCCAGGCAGGGAAAGCATCTCGTCGCGGGCCCGTTCGAGGACCTCCAGCGGAAGAACCGCCGGGCCAGGAGAAAAATTGAAGACGCGTTCCATGGTCCCGGCCGTCGGCGTTGTGCGATCCATCACTCGGGTGCTCTCCATTCCGCCCTGCGGTGCCGCGGCCCCCGGGGCATTCGATCCGCCCACGGCTGCCCATACCGGGGAGAAACGCCGTCCGGCGTTCCCCCAGGGGAAGGGGAACAGGCGGAATGCCCCCCGTCACCGACGGCCACGCCATCGGTGTCCCAGGAACGCCGCAGGATAGGACCCGCCGCGGGAAGGGTCAACGGGCGGGAACTGCCGCCGCCGCAGAGGCCGGCTGCGCGGCTGGGAAACCGGTTGGAACGCCCGCCGGGAGCACCGCAGGCGCCGGCCCCCAGCTCGATTGAGGC
>CAJAYZ010000200.1 GCA_903949225.1 uncultured Planctomycetaceae bacterium | reverse complement strand
TCCGGGGCACCGACGAGATCGTCGAGCGCCTCAGGGCCCACGGCCAGTTGCGTCCCGGCGGGGAGGGCGGTAGCGCCGATCGTCGCGGCAGCGGCGGGGTCGGTGACAACGACCCAGGCAGGACGGTGGATCCGCGCCTGCTCGAGCAGCGGGCCGACGCTCGTGTGAGCGGCGAGGAGATGGGGGCGGAAGAGCCCCGCGGAGGCGGCGATGACCTCGAGGGTGCTCGTGCCGATGCTCCCGGTCGACCCGAGCACCGCGACCCCGAGCCCCCCCTCCCGGGAACGGCTCGCCGTGTCGTCGGGCCGGCCATGGGGCACCGGCGCCGAAGCGGGGAACGGCGGCGGCGGGGTGGAAGCCATGCGGAGAACGGTCTCGGGACGGGCCGGGGGAATCGAGGAATCTTAGGTTTTCGTGACGCGGACTTCCATGGCGATGCCGCCGGAGTCAGATTGATTGTCTCCCCTGAGCCTCAGGTTTAGGATGGATCGGTTTCGGTTTTCAAGAGTTTTTCCGCTGGAACATTCATGCCCAAGAAGCACGATCTCCCGAAACGCCAGGCCGACCGCAAGACACCCTGGGGCGGGTCGAATCTCGTTTGGTCGCTGGTGGCCTTGGGAGTGGCCGGGCTGTTCGGCATGAGCCTTCTGGCGACGCCGCCGGAGCTCGAGCTCTCCTACAGCGATCTGGAGCGACTGATCCGTGCCTCGGGGCCGCGTCCGGCGGCCTCCAAGGGGAAGGAACCGCCCCCGCAATCGGAGGGCTCCGATGCCACGGCAGCCTCCCCCGATGCCGAACCGGCCGGGGTCGTGGAAATCGTCGAACGCAATCCGTTCGAGACGGGCCCCGAAGCCCGCCGCACTGTCCGCTACAGCGACCTCGACGACGTCGTGATCGGGGCCTACAGCGCGTCGGGGTCGATCCGCAGGCTCGATGGCGCTTCCAGCGACGGCCTCGGCAACGCGGTTCAGAGGCGTTATTTCCGGACCGCAAAGCTCCCCAGCGAAAACTCCGAGGGACGGCTGTCACGGCTGCTCACCGAGCACGGCGTCCCCTACCGCTACGAGGAGGCCCCTGGACCGTGGCGCAGCTGGCTCCCGATGCTCTTCCTGACCGGCCTGTTTGCCCTCCTCTTCTTCACGATGATGAAACGTCTGGGAGGGGCCGGGAGCCCGATGGCGTTCGGCCGCAGCCGCGGCAAGCAGTACGCCCAGGAAGACCTGGGGATCACCTTCGACGACGTGGCCGGGATCGACGAGGCGGTCGAAGAGCTCCGCGAAGTCGTCGAGTTCCTCCGCAATCCGGAGAAGTATCAGGTCCTCGGCGGCCACATCCCCAAGGGCGTGCTTCTCGTCGGCCCCCCGGGCACCGGCAAGACACTTCTCGCCAAGGCGATCGCGGGGGAGGCGGGTGTCCCGTTTTTTGGGCTGTCCGGCAGTGACTTCGTGGAGATGTTCGTCGGCGTCGGGGCTGCCCGCGTCCGCGACATGTTCCAGCAGGCCGAGGCGAAGGCCCCCTGCATCATCTTCATCGACGAGCTCGACGCTCTCGGAAAGACCCGTGGCACGAGCGTCGTCGGCGGCCACGACGAGCGCGAGCAGACGCTCAACGCCTTGCTCGTGGAGATGGACGGCTTCGGGAGCAACAGCGGCGTGATCGTGATGGCGGCCACGAACCGTCCAGAGACGCTCGACCCCGCCCTCCTCCGGCCCGGTCGCTTCGACCGCCACGTGCTCGTCGACCGTCCAGATGTCCGTGGTCGGGAGGCGATCCTCAAGGTCCACGTCGCCGAGGTGAAGCTCAATCCCTCGGTCAACCTCGACCAGGTGGCACGGATCACCTCCGGGTTCTGCGGCGCCGATCTGGCGAATCTCGTCAACGAGGCGGCGCTCCTCGCGGCCCGCAACAACAAGACCTCCGTCGGGATGGAGGAGTTCAACGAGGGGGTCGAGCGGGTGACGGCGGGGCTCGAGAAGAAGAAGCGAGTCATCCACGAAGACGAAAAACGCCGTGTCGCCTACCACGAGGCGGCCCATGCTCTGGTGGCCTTTTCGCTCCCCAACACCGATCCGGTGCACAAAGTCTCGATCATCCCCCGTGGCCTCGCCGCCCTCGGCTACACGATGCAGCGTTCCGAGGATGACCGCTACCTCCTCACCCAGAGCGAGCTGGAGAGCCGGATCCAGGTGCTCCTCGGCGGGACGATCGCCGAGGAGATGGTCTACGCCGATGTCTCGACCGGCGCCCAAAACGACCTCGAGCGGGCCAGCGAGATCGCCCGGGCGATGGTCATGGACTACGGCATGAGCCGGATGGGGCGGGTGAACTTCCGCGAGAGCAACCGCTCGCCGTTTCTCGCTGGTGGCGGTGGCGATCTCCCGGCAGCCCGCTCGCACAGCGAGGAAACGGCCCGCGAGATCGATCAGGAGGTGAAACGGATCATCGATCAATCGATCGAGAAGGTGCGGCGGGTGCTCGAGTCACGGCGGCCGGCCCTCGAGGCAATCACCCGGCAGCTCATCGAGACGGAGGTGATCGACGGGAACCAACTGCGGGCGATTGTCGAGGCCACCGTCGACACGCCCCTCCTCGTGCCCGGCACCGACACGGAGCGGCGTCCTGGCCGGATTGAAGCCAGCCGGATTGAAGCCAGCCGGATCGAAGCCAGCCCAACCACCTCCGGCCCCGGTGAATCGTCCCAGGGCTGACAAGCCCTGGGACGACCTGCTCCCAGGGAGAAAACAGGGAGGGCTCCCTTCCGCCACGATCGTCATGGCCCGCACTGCGGCGGGGGCACTGCACTCCCCCGCGGCGTGTGGCCGATGACACCCCCTGGCGGGGCACCGTCGGGCGAGGCAGGCACTTCCCGGCAACGAGGCACCGCCGTCGGAAGGCGGCCCGCCGGAGTGCCGCCGGAGTGATCTCGGAACGGCATCATGTGGAAGAGTGTGTTCCTCGCGACAGGGGTGTTTGCCTGTCTGGTGGGGGCTGAATTGCTCGTCATCGACTCAGCGTCGGTGAAGCCGATCAACGGCGCCGGGCCGGTCCGCGAGATCACGGCTCCCGACTGGGCGCCCTGGGCGCTGATTTCTGCCGGGGCGGTGACCCTCCTCCACTTCGGCATCGGAGGAGAAGCGTCGAGCGGTCACTCGAGCGCGATGCCGAAGTCTGGCCCGGGGAAGTTCCCCCAAATCTGAAGCTGACCTGCCTGAAACTGACCTGCCTGGGGTCACCACACGCTCAGGGCCAGGCATCGGACCGGTCGTCGCAGAGGCGAACTGCCGGACAAAAGCGGCCGGACAAAAGCGGCCGGACAAAAGCGGCCGGACAAAAGCGGCCGGACAAGAGCGGCCGGACAAGAGCGGCCGGACAAGAGCGGCCGGACAAGAGCGGCCGGGCAAGAGCGGCCGGGCAAGAGCGGCCGGGCATCACGGTGCCGGGGTTTCGTCGCCGATCTCGGCAATGATCCGCGTCATCGTGTTGGGATGAACACCAAGCAGCTTCGCCGCCCGAGACTTGTGGCCACGGGTCATCTCGAGCGCCTGCTTCACGGCACACTTTCGCAGCATGTTGAGATCGACGAACGGCAGTTTGCCGTCGGCCGTGAGCGACAATTCCTCCGGCTCCTCCACAACAACCGCCGCAACCGGCCTCGAGCGGGCGGGGAGCTCCGGATCCATTTGGAGGACATACGCCTGCTCGATGACATGCGACAGTTGGCGGACGTTGCCCGGCCAATCGAACGCGGAGAACTCCGTGATCGTCTCCGGCGAAGGCTGCCACCGCTCCATCCGGTAGCTGCGGGCGTACTGGTCGGCGAAGAAATCGATGAACTCCGGGATATCCTCGGGGCGTTCCCGCAGCGGAGGAATCCGCAACTCGATCATGTTGAGGCGGAAGTAGAGATCCTCGCGGAACGTTCCCTTCATCACCTCGGCCTGGAGATCGCGGTTGGTGGCGGCCACCACCTGCACGTCGATCGGGACAGGCTGGGTCGCCCCGACGGGATGCACTTCCCGCTGCTGGAGGACGCGGAGGAGCTTCGTCTGCAGTTCCGCCGGCATCTCACCGATCTCGTCGAGGAACACCACGCCCCCCTCGGCGGCGCGGAAGATACCGACCGCCTTGCCGTCGGCGCCGGTGAAGGCCCCCTTCTCGTGGCCGAACAGCTGGCTCTCGGCCAAGGTCGACGACAGGGCTCCACAGTTGACCGGCACGAAAGGCTTGGAGGCCCGCGGCCCGCTGCGGTGGAGGAGGCGGGCGAGGATCTCCTTGCCACAGCCGGTCTCACCGAGGATCAGGACCGTGCAGCCGACCTCGGCCGCCCGCTCGATCGACCGGGCCACGCGGGCCATGGCGAGATTGCTTCCGAGCACCCACTCGGGCTTGTCCGGGCCGTCATCCCCGGCCGTAGTGCCGCGAGCGGAGCCCCCCTTCCCGGCCCCGGCCTTCTTGACCGTCGGCGCAGGGGTCTTTCCAGGGGCAACCATCACCGGCTCGGCCGTCGACGCACCAGCGTCGAGCCCAGCGGTGACGGGCGTATTTGCTTCTCGGGGCTTGTAGTCCATGCGTATGCACCGCCGGAATGAGACCGGCAGCCTAACCCCATCCCACGGCACCTTGCCGCTGCCATGGGTTCCTTGAAGAACTCCCCAATTGGACCCGTTCAGGCGCAGATACGCAAGGTTTCCCCCTCGGAGAACGCGCCGACCGACGCCAAACGCGTGCGAAACAGCGGTTCATCGAAGATTTCCGGTTTTCTCGAGTGCTGCGCCCTCGCGACCCCTTCGTGCGGTCGGGCCGGCACTTCATCCGCAGCCTCCTCGAGCGGCTCGCCGTGCGCTACTCCGGCACGGCGGAGAAGAAGAGGAGGTGCTGCCAGGGGAGCCGGTCGAACTCGCTGGCCACGCGGAAGCCGGCCGGCTCGAGCTCTGAGCGGACCTGGGCCTTGGTCATCTTGTGGAGCGGCTTGATGGGGACGGCCGGGTCTTCTCCGCGAAACTCGACGAGCACGAGCTTTCCGTCGTCGGAGAGGCTGTCGCGGATCCGCGCGAGCATCGCCTCGGGGTGAGAAAACTCATGATAGACGTCGACGCAGAGCACGAGATCGATCTCCCCGACCGGGAGGCGGGGATCGATCGGCGAACCGAGCACCAAGCGGATGTTTTCGAGGCCTTCCTGCGCCGCCCGCCGCGAGAGCATGCGGAGCATCTCCGGCTGGATGTCGACCGCATAGACGAGCCCCTCCGGGCCGACCATCCGCGCCAGTTCGAGCGTGTAGAAGCCATTGCCGCCGCCAGCCCGGCCCTCGCCGCACCGGAAACCTTCACGCTGGACGGCACGCACAGCTTCCCGCGTTTCTCGTACAGCCACTTCGGCTACTCGGTCCAGATGAGCCGCTTTGACAAGACCACCGGCACCATCGTCCTCGACAAGGCAGCCAAGACCGCCAAGGTCGACCTCGTCATCGACACCAAGTCGGTAAGCACCGGTTCCGCGACCTTCAACGAGCATATCCAGGGTGAAGACTTCCTCGATACCGCCAAGTATCCGACCGCCACGTTCAAGTCCACCAAGGTGGTTTTTGAAGGCGACAAACCGGCCAGCATCGAAGGCAACCTGACCCTCAAGGGCGTCACCAAGCCGGTCACCCTGAAAGTGACTGGCTTCCACGCCATGCCGCACCCGATGATGAAAAAGGACGCCATCGGCGGCAACGCCACCGTCACCGTCAAGCGCACCGACTTCAACATGGGCAAATATGCCCCCAACGTCGGCGACGAGGTGACTATCGACATCTCCCTCGAAGCGGTCAAGCAGTAAGCCGTCTCGCCGCCCCTCC
>CAJAYZ010000199.1 GCA_903949225.1 uncultured Planctomycetaceae bacterium | reverse complement strand
CTGGCCGACCTTCCACGACGCCTTCAGCCACTCAACCGGCTCGACGAGCGACCCGGCGCGGCTCGCCGATGCGGCCAGCGACATGTTCAGCCTCCATGTGGCGACGCTGCCAGTGATCGCCGCCGTCGAGCGGGCCGGCTACCGAACGGGGATCCTCTCCAACACCTGCGCGCCCCACTGGGAGCATCTCCTCGGCAAGCGGTATGCCGTGCTCCCCGGTCGGTTCTCCGTGATCGTCCTTTCCCATGAGGTCGGCGCCCTCAAGCCCGACGGGGCGATCTACGAGATCGCGGCGCGGATGGCCGGAGTGCCTCCTGAGGCGATCTTCTTTACCGACGACGTGCCGGAGCATGTCGAGGCGGCCCGCGCGGCCGGCTGGGATGCCGAGGTGTTCGTGTCGGCCTCCCGCCTCGCCGACGATCTCCAGCGCCGCGGCCTCAACCTCGGCCTCTAACTGCCCGTGGAAAAAGTCATCCATGACCTGTTTCCACTTGGAAAACCTCCGGTTTTCTCGAGTGCTACGCACTCGCGACCGCCTCGTGCGGTCGGGCCAGCACATTATCCACAGCCTGCTAAAGCCCGCCTCCCGCCAAGGCGATGATCACCGTCGCCTCGTCGATCCGCCCCTCCGCGACAGAGTGGCCGTCGACGACGAGGACGGGTACCCGCAGGCCATACTCCCGCTCGAGGTCGCTGTCGCCGCCAATCTCCACGATCCGCGCGTGGGGGGCATGGTGAGGGAGGAGATCCTCGACCGCTTCGCAGAGGTGGCAGCCGCGGCGGGTGTAGAGAACGACGTCCATATCCGCGCCGGTTGTAGGGGGCTTGGGACAGCTACCGGAGCATCCCGACACGCCAGCCCCACGGAACTTCCGACGCTGGCGGAAGCGATTCGGCACGCCTCCCCATGCCTGTTAAGATAGCAGCAGATTTCGATCCCCTTTCTTCCGCCCCCTTGCGGCATGAGCGACTCCTCGCAGACGCTGGACGACTTTCTCCGCGTGCTTCGCGCCAGCGGGCTCGTTGATGCTGGAAAGATCGATCAGGCGCTCGCGCCTTGGATGGACACCGAAGGCCGGCTCCCGCTGGGCGCCGAGCCGGTGCCGGAAGGCCTCGTCGCCGCCCTCATCGAGTCGGGGCAGCTCACCCCCTGGCAGGTCGATCAGCTCCGCAAGGGACGTCACAAGGGCTTCGTCCTCGGCAAATACAAGCTGCTGCGACTGCTCGGTGCCGGAGGCATGAGCAGCGTCTATCTGGCGGAACATGCCACCCTCCACCACAAGGTGGCGATCAAGGTCCTGCCGGTGAAGCGGGTCGACCAGAGTTCGTACCTGGCCCGCTTTGAGCGGGAGGCGCAGTCGTCTGCCCGCCTCAATCATCCCAATATCGCTCGCGCGTTCGACCTCGAGTCGTCGGGGGCAATCCACTTCATCGTGCTCGAGTACATCGACGGCACGGATCTTTACGCGAAGGTGAAGCGGGAGGGGCCGCTCGATGTCCGCGAGGTGGCCGAATATCTCCGCCAGGCAGCCACGGGGCTCCAGTACGCCCACGACGAGGGGCTCGTCCACCGTGACATCAAGCCTGCCAACCTCATGCTCGACAAGCGGGGGACGGTGAAGATCCTCGACATGGGGCTGGCCCTGGCCAACGGCGACGAGGCGGGATCGCTGACGCGCGAACATGACGAGAAGGTGCTCGGAACGGCCGATTATCTCGCGCCAGAGCAGGCCCGCGACAGCCACAAGGCCGACCGTCGCAGCGACGTCTACTCGCTCGGCTGCTCGCTCTATTTCCTCCTCGTTGGCAGGGCGCCATTTGCCAACGGACCGCTCGCCGAGCGGCTCCGGGCGCACATGAACGAGCCGGCTCCCAATCTCCTCGAGAAGCGCCCGGACGTGCCGACCGCCATCGCCGAACTCTACTTCCGGATGATGGAGAAGCACCCCGACGCCCGCCCGCAGACCGCGCAGGAAGTGGCTGACGCCCTGGCGGCCTGGCTCGGCTCGACGCCAACTGGGCCGCGTCCCGCGGGGCGTCTCGACCCGCCGCGCCGGGCGCCGCGGCGGGGTTCCGGCGAGGGCTCGGCTACGCCGGGGCCGCGGCGGCAGCCTGGCCAAGTGGTGCGCAGTGGTCCTGGCAGCACCTCAGGCCCCCTTGGATCTTCCGGCGTGCTCGGCAGTGGCTCGGGCTCCGGATCGCTCCCCGACTCGGGGCGGTCTGGCCCTGAGAGCGCCGCCCCCTCCGGCGTGCAGGGCCTTCCCCGCATCGACACGTCGTCGTCGCCGACGCGGAAGGGGTCGGCGACGCGTGCCGGCGGCCCCCCTTCAGCTCCCCAAGCAAAACAAGCGAAACAACCGGCGGCCTCGAAAGCTACCGCCACCGATCCGGCCGACGAGCCGTCGCGGCCGAAGATCAAAACGTCCTGGACAGACATCAATGTCCTGGGGCTGCCGATCGTCTTCTGGATCCTGTTCGTCGCCGGGATCGGTGCAGCGGTCGCCCTGGCGATCGCGGTCCTGCGGACGCGCGCCTGACAAGCCTGCCGGAGCCGGTGTCGGTGCTCCTTCGGGGCGGATCACCCCAGCTTCCACTCCCCGGCGGCAAGGGTGTCGATGGCAGTCCGGTGGGTGAGGTCGTAGTCGAGCGGCGTGAGCGTGACATGGCCCGCGGCCAGGGCGGTGACGTCGGTTTCGCTCGGCGACGGGGGGGGCGGCGGTTCGTTCGTCGCCCAGTAGTAAGACCGCCCCCGTGGATCGACGCGGCGCTCGAAGGCCTCGCCGTATCGGGCCGTGCTCATTGGCACCACGCGCAATTCACGGTGGCCGGCAAGGGCCGCGGAGGGGATGTTGAGGTTGAAGAGACTGCCGGCCGGCGGAGAGCGGCGGAGCAGCTCAGCGATCACATCGATGGCGATCGCGGCCGCTCGGTCGTAGTCGGCATGCTCGTCCCACTCGAGACTCACGGCAATGCTCGTGATTCCGAAGAAGGCCCCTTCGACCGCCGCTGAGACCGTCCCCGAATAGAGGACGTTGATCCCGGCATTGAGGCCGCTGTTGATCCCGCTGACGACGAGGTCGGGCCGGCGGGGGAGGAATTGCGAGATCCCCAGCTTGACGGCGTCGGCAGGGCTCCCGTCGACGGCCCATCCCCGCAAGCGCGGGCCATCGAAGACCTGCTTCGCCGTCAGCGGTGTCAGGAAGGTGATCGCATGCCCGACCCCGCTCTGTTCGGTCGAGGGGGCGACGGCAACAACGTCGCCCAACCGCCCCAGGGCACGCTCGAGCGCCGCCAATCCGGGGGCAAAGATCCCATCGTCATTCGTCAGCAGCGTGAGCACCGGAACTCCTCGGGGGGGCTTGAATGCGCGTCGGGCCGAGCCCCGATCGTACTCCGTTCGGGCCGACAGCACCGTGGTCGCCGGCTCGTCTGCAGCCCGCCGGAGGGGGCGGAGCCGTGTATTTCCAGCCCCGTTGGAACAACGGCAGGGCGAAGACCTATACTGTCGAGCTTTTCCGCTCCCGCCCCATGCGGCCCCCAGCCATGACGCAGCACGCCCACCGGTCCGAAGCCCCTCAGCCCACCACGGCCCGTTCCGAGCGGATCATCGTCCTCGACTTCGGTTCGCAATACGCCCAGCTCATCGCCCGGCGGGTGCGCGAGCAAAACGTCTTCTGCGAGATCGTTCGGCACGACCTCTCGGCGGAGCGGATCCGCGACATGGCTCCGCGGGGGATCATCCTCTCCGGCGGGCCTTCGAGCGTCTACGAGGAGGGGGCGCCGCGATGTGATCCGGGGCTGTTCCGTCTCGGCATCCCGGTCCTTGGCATCTGTTACGGGATGCAGTTGGCCTGCGATGCCCTCGGTGGGCGAGTCGGCCGGGCGTCGTCAAGGGAATACGGCCGTGCCTCCTGCGAAGTCACCACCACAGACCCTCTGTTCACCGGAGTGCCGGCGACGACCGAGGTGTGGATGAGCCATGGCGATCAGGTGAACGAGGTCTCCGCCGATTTCGCGCCGCTTGCCCAAACGGCAACCTGCCCCCTGGCCGCCGTCCGCCACACGACGCTTGCGATCTACGGCTTGCAGTTCCACCCCGAGGTGACTCACACGCCCGCCGGCAGCCGGATGCTCGCCAATTTCCTCCGCGAAGTGTGCGGCTGCACCGGTGCCTGGAAGCTCGAGGATGTCGCCGAATCGACGATCGCCGACCTGCGGAGGCGGATCGGCACCGATCGGGTGATCTGCGGCCTGTCCGGCGGCGTCGATTCCGCCGTCGTCGCCGCCCTCCTCAGCCGCGCCGTCGGCGATCAGGTGTCGTGCATCCTCGTCGACAACGGTCTCCTCCGGAAGAACGAAGCCGCGGCGGTGATCGAAGAGTTCACCACCCACTTCAAGACCGACCTTCACGTCGTCCCAGCCGAGGAGAAATTTCTCAGCGTGCTCGCTGGGGTGACCGAGCCCCAGGAAAAGCGGCGACGGATCGGTAAGGCCTTCATTGAGTGCTTTGCCGAGGAGGCGGCGCGGATCCGGGGGGCGCGGAGCCAGGGCGCCAAATATCTTGCCCAGGGAACGCTCTATCCGGACGTCATCGAGAGCGGCGCCGCCCCGGATGGGCCGGCCGCCACGATCAAGCTCCACCACAACGTCGGCGGCCTCCCGGACGATCTCCAATTCGAGCTCGTTGAACCCCTCCGCGATCTGTTCAAGGACGAGGCCCGGCGGCTCGGCCTGCAGCTCGGCCTGCCGGAGCGAATCGTCTGGCGGCACCCGTTCCCCGGCCCGGGGCTCGCCGTTCGTTGCCTCGGGCACGTCACCCGCCCGCGCCTCGACACGCTTCGCGACGCCGACGCGATCGTGCTCGAGGAGCTCGACCGTGCCGGACTGATGCGGAAGGTTTCGCAGGCGTTTGCCGTCCTCCTCCCGGTGCAGAGCGTCGGGGTGATGGGGGACGCACGGACCTACGACGAGGTCCTCGCTGTCCGGGCGGTCGAAACGGAGGACTTCATGACCGCCGATTGGTCGCACCTGCCGTACGACGTCCTGGCGCGGATCTCCACGCGGGTCATCAACGAGGTTCGCGGCATCAATCGCGTTGTCTACGACATCTCGTCGAAGCCGCCGGCCACGATCGAGTGGGAGTGAGGGCCAACGGCCCTCTCAGACGGCACGCTTCCGAGTGGCGAAGGGGTGCCGCGAGAGTGGCCGATGCCCTTCCAGCCCGATGACACGGATCCACAGCCCGGCACGTTCGAAGTCGTTCTCCAGCCCATGGAGCTTCTCGAGCACGCTGTGATCGACCAGCCTGGTTCCCTCGAGATTGACGATGATGTTGTTGCCGTCGAGAAGCCCGAGCTTCTCGATCTGGCCACGGAACGGGATCCAGTTGCTGAAAACGGCCGATCCCACTGCATCGATCTGGATCGTCGTGTCGTCGATGACGCGAATCTCGAGAAACGGCTTGAACATCGTTCTCAGCGGGAGGCCATGGATGGCGTGAATGACGAACTTCGTCGCCACCCCGATGGCCACTCCGAGGAGGAGATCGGTCGCCAGAACGCCGATGATCGTACCGAGGAAGATCACCATCTGCTCGCGTCCGATCCGCCAAACATTGATGAACTCGGCTGGCGACGCCAGTCTGAATCCGGTGTAGACGAGCATGGCGGCCAGGGCAGCGAAAGGGATAGCGCGGACCAGCCAGGGAACCAGTGCCACGAACGCCAACAGGAAGATTCCGTGCCAGAAATCGGCAAACCGCGTCCGCGCCCCGTTGTCGATGTTCGCCTTGCTGCGGACGATCTCGGAGATCATCGGGAGCCCGCCGAT
>CAJAYZ010000198.1 GCA_903949225.1 uncultured Planctomycetaceae bacterium | reverse complement strand
ACGAACATCTCCTTCGAGCAGTTCCTCCCCAGCCTCGTCGCCCAGGCCGTCTTCCCCGGCGATCCGGGGCGGTCGCGGCAGCGGACGCTCCACGAGCGTGGCCTCGCTGCCGACGGCGCTGATGAGACAGCCGAGCACGATCGGCTCCTCGCGGCCGAGGTCGCAGCCTATCGAAACAACATCGACGCGATGGAGCGGATCACCCGCCTCAACGTCAATCTCGAGCTTCTCAAATCCCATCTCGCCCGCCGCGACGCGGCCGCCGGCGCGCCGCTCGACGCCGAGATCGGCGGACTTCGGGTCGGTGACTTTCGACTCGTGACCTTCCCTGGGGAGCTCGTCTCGGGCGTCGGTCTGGACGTCAAGCAGGCCGCTGGCCATCCGACCGCCTTCGTCGCCGGCTACACCAACGGCTATCTCCACTACCTCCCCACCGCCCGCCAGCGGGCCAACACCGGCTACGCCCAGGAAGACTGCGACTGCCTCGTGGCCCCGGAGTGGGAGGAGGTCTTCCGAAACGGCGCCGCGCGGATGTTTTCCCGGCTCGGCGCGGAGTGAGGCGGTCCGATCAATGCGATTAGACGGGCTTTCGTTGATCGACGGTACCGCATCGATGACAGGTAAGCTGCTGTTACTCGACTCGGGTAGGCATCTGGGCAAGGGGTTGTCTTGGGGTGGCACGGCGCCTTGAGACCCATGGCTCGCGTTGGCGGCGGATACATCTCGAGCCTAGGATCTGGTTCTGGCAGAATCCCCGAGGACACAACGTGACCATCAGCGTGGCGATCGTCGGGGGAGGGCCTGTGGGACTGACGCTCGCTGCGGCGCTGGCCCAGCAGGGCCGGTTCGAGATCGCGGTTTACCAGCGTGCCGAAGACCACTTCCGCGCCGAAACCTACAACCCCGATCGCTGCTACACGATCGACATTACGGGCCACGGAGTGCGTGCAGCACGCTTCATCGGCATCACCGACCGATTCGATACCGGGCTCATCCACTTCAAGGGGCTGAAGATCGCCCCCCACCCCTGGCATCGTCGCCTCGAGGTTGGCTTCACGGAGGAGCCTTACCAAGGCAAGGGTAGGACGGGGAGCCGCGGTGACATCTGCCGCTGTCTGCAGGCCCACCCGCTGGAGCGGCATGCAGATTCCGTGGCGCTCCGCTTCGGAGCGGAGGCGTCGATCGTCGATCGCGGGACTCACGCATCGTAGCGGTTGCACAAGGCATCCGCATGGACGGTTGATGGCAACGATCCTTCGTGATTGTCCCAGCACCCGAGTCCATTCCTATCACTCTCTCTTTTCTTCAACCCTCACAAGGACGTTCATGGCATGAAAAGAATCTTCCGATCTGGGAATGACTCCTGCTCCGGCTTTGTCAGAAGTGCCATTTTGGCTGCCCTCTTTTGTCATTTTCTGGGCCGGATGCTGGCTGCCGAGCAGGTCGCCTTTTGGGACTTTTCGGAAGGCACACAGGGCTGGAGAACCAACACGGGTATTGATCATGAACACAACGCAGTCGACGGATTATCCTTTCAGGTGACATCGCCTGATCCATTCCTAACAAGTCCCCGCTTGAACTGTCCTGTCGGTGGTTTTCTCGTTGTGACTCTACGCATGCGATCGACGGGAGACACAAACGGCCAGGTGTACTTTGGCGAAGATTTTTCTGAAGCCAACAGTCGTAACTTCGTTGTCCGAAACGATGGTGAATGGCACGATTATCGCATCTCTCTTCCATCGCCAGGCCGAGGTAGCCGCATCCGGTTAGACCCCAGCAGTGCGGACGGATTCGTCACGCTGTCACGGCTACGCATCGAGGCGCTTGCGGAACTCCCGCACGAACCATGGGCGAGTCCGCGCGAATTGCGAGACAAGAAGTTCATCGGTGGCGGACTTTACACTGTCTATGGTGAAGACACCGCGATCACACCAAGGTTTCTTGCTCGGCATCCTGAGTTTTCGGACGCTTACCCTTTTGACGGCATCGTCCTGCCAGCTCTTTTGTCGGCAGAATGGGTCAAAACACTCGGACTCACGAAAATGGGGAAGCCAATGCTCCCTGCTTTCCTGCACGAACTGCTTTGGAACAAGGTTCGTATTCCGGACGAAGCAGTTGCACAAACAGTCACAGACCTCAAGTCGATGCGACGGGGTACCCTTACGGACAACTTCCTTATTTTTGGAATGATGGATGGCGCGCGCGGCATGCTCACTCCGGATCTCACCAAGGATGAGGACTGGTTCATCATCGAGCAAAACGCCAAACTCGCAGCCCGGATTTGCCGCGAGGGCTCCCTCAAGGGGTTTTGGTTCGACACGGAACAATATAGTTACTATCGTTGGCGTACCGATTCTGGTACGCCTGAGTTTGAGGTGGAAAAGCCTCAAGGGCTTCATTTTCCACTGGGAAAGGATTCCGCCGAAGTCCTTCGTCGTCGTGGCGCCGCATGGATCAAGGCAATCCAATCCGAGTTTCCAGAGGTCAAGATCATGACCACCTTTGCCTGGTCACCAGACGCGAACGGCTACGGCCCGCTTACGGGAGTCATACCGTTTCTCGATGGAGTGCTCGAAGGAATCGAATCGCCGGGGCAGATCATCCATGGACATGAAAACACGTTCTACTTTGGCCACGCCAAAGGTACGACTCATACCTATGCCACAGAAAACGGTTTTCCAGGAGATCGCAATCGATACGATTCAGCCCGGTCTGAGATTCGCGGTTGGGCTGGACTGAGCAGCAGCCCTGAAAAGTACAATAGATTCGTACACGTTGGAATGGCGGCTTGGATTGAGGACCATCCGTGGAATGTCCCCGACGGCTGGCCTGTTGGGAGTAAAGCGTCCCTCTGGTCGAACCTTCCGCTTGCCTTAGCCTATTCGGATGAGTACGTATGGGTCTGGTCTGAGCACACAAAGTATGGGCAACCTCATCTGCATGAAATGAATCCCTTTCTGGCGTCGCTCAACAATCAGACCCAAAACGAAAAAGCAGAGCTTCCAAGTAGTTTCCAGGAGGACTTCTCGACCGACCCCATGCACCGAAGCTGGTACTTTGACTTTGACATGCTTTCCATCGGTCGGAAAGCGGAGCCCGAACATGAGGCGACCGTCATGAGTTTGGATGCGATGCCTTATCGGTGGGATCGAGAGCAGAAGGGCATTTCGGTCATTGCTAGGAATTCGCCGAGCCTGAGCGGCCAACGCCAGCGATTCGTACGGCGCCTCCCAACAGACACTCAAAGAACGACTTTTCACGCGTGCTTCGATTTTCGCCTCGACGCTTCTGGTGCGAGCGATTGCCCTGATATCGCACTGGGGTTGTTTCATGACGAGCAGTCGATTCGCGATCAATCAATCTCGCTCCGCATTGACGGCGAAGACGAGGCGATCTTGGTCTTGGCAGCGACCGGTGCGTCAAACCAATTACTCCCAACCAATTTTGCAGGCGGCGTCAAGCTCGGGGTGGTTTATCGATTCGAATTAAATTATACGTCCCTCGATCAAAACCTCGTCGCCACGCTTACAGACCTGACCACCCATGCCACGCAGACGGTGTCTGCAGTTCTTCCCGCTCGCCTTACCCCCCTGGATTTGAATGAAGTCGGCGTTGCGATCGGGGAAGAGTCGGGACACCCATCATCTCCTATCAACGAGCATCGTCTCGTCTTGCTGAAGGCAGAGTTTCACCTCCAGTAAGAATGCGCGTTGGTTCAGATTGAATCGCAACCGCGCTCAGGGCGAACGACAGCGTGACAGCTCCGACTCATCACCCGCAACGCGAGTGAGGGCTTGAAGAATCGATTGGCTTGGGACGGTTCGACATCGGCCTCAACGAGCTCGCCCCTGTCCGTCGGTGGGCCGCGAGCGGCCGAGACCAGCGGCGGTTGCGGCGGATCACCACGTTGCGTATATCACCCGCACCCAGAAAATGCTGGCCCCGAGCCGATCGTGCGCAAGGGCACGGCCGAACACGGCCGCCGCCGGGCTCTCGATCGAGCCCGGCACGTGGCTTTTCGCTGCGGTGAAAGTTCCTGCGATCCACCTCCTGGCACGCGGGGGATGAGGGCGGCGCGGCCCTCCCCGGCGGCCTTAACCCCCTGCACGCGAAGGAGTTCCCGCACGGGCCGTGGCGCTCGCGGGGGCTCCCCGGGCACGGTCTCTGGGGTAGATTTGAGGGTTGGGAAGAGCCTATTTTTGTTCTGCCGAGGATCTGGCCGTAGGCTTATAAGGGTTTCGTTGGGGAGTGAGCAGCCGTCACGGCCCCATTCAGTCGACTTCCGGGAGGTTTCCGCCATGCTCTCCATCTTCGGGCACACAACCCCTTCGCGGGCGATGTGCGACCGGGTCTCGCGCCGCCGCGCGATCCACATCGGGGCCCTTGGGGCCTTCGGCCTGTCGCTCCCCGATCTCGTCCGGGCGGAGACCTCGGGGCTCATCCATCCGGGCGCGAAGTCGCGAAAGAGCGTGATCCTCGTCTGGATGCATGGCGGCCCATCGCAGCTCGACACCTTCGACATGAAGCCCAACGCCCCGGCAGAGTTCCGCGGCCCCTTCCAGCCGATCGGCACGAGCCTCCCCGGCCTCGACATCTGCGAGCTTCTCCCCGCGCATGCCAAGGTGATGGATAAGTGCACGGTGATCCGCAGCTTCTCCCACGGCAATGGCGACCACTGGGCCGCCGCCCACTGGATGCTCACCGGCCGCACCGGCGCCAATGGGAGCGACCGCAAGCCGCGCTATCCCTCGATGGGCGCCGTCGCCTCCCAACTCCTCGGCCCCAAGATCCCGGGGTCGCTTGCCGCGGTGAACATGAATGACGGCGGCTTCGGCTTCCACGGCGCCGCTTGGCTCGGCGTCAATCACAATCCCCTCCAGTACGGCTCCTTCAGCTACGGCAACGAGGCGGGAAGCCTGCCGACGAGCGACGCCAAGAGCTTCGCCCTCACCGACGGGCTGTCGGAGAAGCGGCTCATCGATCGGGTGTCGCTCCGCGGCCAGCTCGACGACCTCAAGCACCGCATCGACCGGGAGCGGTCGTTTGACCAGATGGACAAGGCCGAGCAGCAGGCGATGGATCTCGTCCTCTCCGGTAAGGTCCGCAAGGCGTTCGACATCTCGGAGGAGCCGCAGGCCCTCCGCGATCGTTACGGCGCCGGCTGGGGAGAGCAGGCGCTCATGGCCCGCCGGCTTGTCGAGGCGGGGGTTCGCTATGTCTCGCTCAACACCGGCTACTTCGACGACCATGGCAACATCGGCCCGGCCCTCAAAGACAAGCTCCCCCGCCACGACGCGGCGGTGGGGACGCTGATCGCCGATCTCGCCGACAAGGGGCTCCTCGACGACACGCTCGTCGTCGTCGCCGGCGAGTTTGGCCACACGCCGAAGATCAACAAGGATGCCGGCCGCGACCACTGGCCGCAGGCCCAAAGCATCCTTCTGGCCGGCGGCGGCTATCGCCACGGTCAGGTGATCGGGAGCACGAATGACAAGGGGGAATACCCGACGTCGCGGAAGATCGGCGTCGAGGACTT
>CAJAYZ010000197.1 GCA_903949225.1 uncultured Planctomycetaceae bacterium | reverse complement strand
GTCTGCCTCAGCCTGACCGAGTCCCGGAGCTGCTGGGGCTCTGTGCCGGTGATGACCTGCCGGGCCTGATCGACCAAGGCGTCCAGCTCGGGGTTGCTGCGGACGTTGAGCCGCCGGAACCTGTCGAAGAACTCCGTGGAGTTCGTGATGGCGGTATCCCTGAAGACCTTTGGCTGGCCGTCCTGGAGCCCCGTGAGCGGGGTTGTTGGTAGTTGAGGGAGTAGTGGTCCGGTGAGAGATGGTCTGGCCAGTGTCGGTAGTGGTGGCGGTGGACATGGGTACGTGGGATCTCCTTGGGGAGGTGAATGGAGAGGACCGGCCGCGCCTGGGGCCGCGTCTGATTGCCTGATGTCCAAAAACGAATGGGTATTTCCGGCCGATTCCGGAGGTTTCCTGGGCCGAAGGCGGCCGAGTACGCTTTCCAGAGGGGGTGTGGACGGCGTGGTCGGACCACGATGATCGGGAGGAACCGATGCGATGCTTTCGTAACGACGGGTGGCGGTGGTCCTGGGGGGTGGCGGTCGTTTCGGGCGCCTGTCTCGTCGCGACATCACTCGTCATGCCCCGGTCGGGGCACGCGGAGGATGAAACGCCTGCACCGACCGACACCGTTCGTTCCTTGGAGCGGAGCGACTACCTCTTCGACAGGAACGGGCTCGCGGGCATGCCGAGCCCGGTACGGGAGGCGATCGAGGCCTTCATCGCCGCCGAGTTCGCCCTCGAGCGGCGGCTGTATCCGGAGCAGTTCGCTTCCGGTTTCATCGAAGCCCTCGAACAGGGAGGGCTCTCGGAGGAGGATGCCGTCCACACCGTGGCGGCATTCGTGAATCTGGGAAACTGCTTTTCCTTCGTCGATCGCCGGAACATCACCGCGGCGCTCGCGGCGAGATACCCGGACTGGCCCATGCCCGACAGCCTCGTTCCATCCGAGGCCCGCCCGGAGGCCACGGTGCCACCGGGAGGCGTCATGGTGAGTTGTTACGACGTCCTCGATCCGGACATGCTCGTTCTCGCGCGTTACAAGCGAAAGGATCCCACCTGGCTGCCGTGCAGTGCCTTCGACGTCCCCATCGAGTGCAACGTGGAAGCCAATTTTTTCGTCATCGATTCACCCGGTGTCACGGGGGAGCACGACACGCTCCGCGTCACCGGCACCATGGAACTGTTCGTCGAGCGGACGGGTGAGGAACGGCGGACGTTGACCAGCGAACACCTCGCGTACACCGAGGCGGTCGGTCCAGGGGATCGTGGCTTGGTGACCGATGGTCCGTCGAGCCAGATCCATGTGCCAAGGTCGGTTTTCCCCCTGCCGGACGATGCGCGGCTCCTCCTCGAGGTGCGCTACGACGTGGTCCATCACGCCCCGGGAGTTCCCCCGGACGAGCGCGCGGCCATCGCCGGCAGGGTGCTCTACCGCGTCGTGCCCACGCTGTCGGCGAACGCCGCCACCGGTGATCCTGCTGCCGCGGTCGAACGGCTCGAGGTCCGTCCGCTTCGTCCCGACGGCAAGGAACTGCCCTGTCCGGAGATCCTGCAGGACTATCGCCTGCAAGCCAACCTCCTCACTTTCGTGCTCGGCGGAAAGTCGAACCTGCGGCAACGCTTCCGGGAGCGTGCGGCCACGGACAGAAAAATCGCGTCGCTCGTCGGCCGCGAACTCGCCTCCGTGCCGCTCATCCGCGGTGCCGACGGCATGCCGGGGGATCTTCCCCTTCCGGCCGATCGCCCACACCTGCTCCTCTTCGGGGCAACCTGGTGCGGGCCCTGCCACGACCTCGCCCCGTCGGTCGAGACGTTCATCGCGGCGATCGCCGGTCGCGACGACGCGCCGGTCATCCACCGTCTCTCGATCAACGACGATCCCGACTCCTTCGATGCCGCCCTCGCGGCCTCCCCTTCCGGGATCTGCACCGACGCCTTCAAGGAGGATTTCG
>CAJAYZ010000196.1 GCA_903949225.1 uncultured Planctomycetaceae bacterium | reverse complement strand
CGAGCGAGAGGTCCGTCGCGAGATCACCGAATACTGCGAGGGGCATGCCGTCGCCGTGTTCGCCCGCAACCTCCGCAATCTCCTCCTCCAACCGCCGGTCAGCGGCAAGCGCGTGCTGGCCCTCGATCCCGGCTTCAAGAGCGGCTGCAAGGCGGTCGTGGTCGACGAGTGCGGCATGCCGCTCGAGCATGCCGTGCTGCCGATCATCGGCCAGAAGGAGAAGCGCGAGGCGTCCGGTGCACGAATCGTGGAGCTTGTTCAAAAGCATTCCGTGAATGTGATCGCGGTGGGCAACGGCACGGCCGGTCGAGAGACCGAAACGCTCGTTGCCGAGCTGGTCACCGGCCCGCTCCAAGAGACCGACGTCGCCTACTGCGTGGTCAACGAGGCGGGGGCGAGTGTCTATTCGACGAGCGCCTACGCCCGCGAAGAGCTTCCCAACCACGAGGCCGCCGTCCGCGGGGCGGTGTCAATCGGCCGTCGCCTCCAGGATCCGCTCTCGGAGCTTGTGAAGATCGAGCCGGCGAACATCGGCGTCGGTCTCTACCAGCACGACGTCAAGGCCCGGCACCTCAATGCCTCGCTCGACGCGGTCGTGGAAAGCTGCGTGAACTACGTCGGCGTCGACGCCAACACCGCCAGCCCCGCGCTCCTCCGCTACGTCTCGGGGCTCAACCAGACGATGGCCAAGGGCTTCCAAGAATGGCGCGCGAAGAACGGCGCCTTCACCAGCCGGGCGCAGTTCCTCGAGGTGCCTGGATTCGGTGAGGCGGCCCATGTCCAGGCAGCCGGGTTCCTCAAGATCACCGGCGGCAGCAACCCCTTCGACTCCACGTGGATCCATCCGGAGAGCTACGAGGTCGCCGCGAAGGTTCTCGAGCGACTCGGAGGAACCTCGGAGGATCTCGCCAACCGCCAGCGGGCCGGGGCACTGGCTGAAAAGGCCGCGGCCCTCGATCTGCCGAGCCTCGCCGAGGAACTCGGCGTCGGCCGCCTGCTGCTGTCCGACATCGTC
The DNA here is from genome assembly GCA_903949225.1 of uncultured Planctomycetaceae bacterium. Lineage (GTDB taxonomy): Bacteria > Planctomycetota > Planctomycetia > Pirellulales > UBA1268 > QWOP01. The sequence continues at coordinate 3,250 of CAJAYZ010000196.1, read as the reverse complement.
GATCAACTCGCTCGTCCGGGGCGCGATCCCCGCGAGGATCTCCCCCAGCCGTTCTTCAAGAAGGGGGTTCTCAAGCTCGAGGATCTCCAGCTGGGGATGGAACTCCACGGTGCCGTGCTCAACGTCGTCGACTTCGGGGCGTTCGTCGACATCGGGCTTCACGACAGCGGGATGGTCCACATCAGCCAGCTGTCACGGAAGTTCGTCGGCGATCCACACGACATCGTCAGCGTCGGTCAGATCGTCAAGGTGTGGGTGCTCGAGATCGACAAGAACCGCCGGCGTGTCGCGCTCACGATGATCCAGCCCGGATCGCCCGATCCACGGGGCAGTGGCCGGGGGCCGCGCGGTCGCCGCGGCGGTCAGCAAGGGCAGGCCGAAGGGGGAGCACCAGCCGAGGGCTCCACAGCCTCGCGTCCTCCGCGTCGTCGTCCGGAAGGGGCACAGGGGCAGCAGCCATCCGGGGGCGGACAGCCCGCCGGTGGACGGTCCGAGCAGGGCAGGGGGCGTGGTGGCGATCAGGGCCGCCCTCCGCGTCCATCGTCATCGACTGGCGGAGTGCCAGCGGGTGGCGGACGAGGGCAAGGGGAGGGTGGTCGTCCTCCCCGGAGTCTTGGTGGGCGCCGCGACCAGCAGCGTTCCTCCCAGCCGGCGATGGGGCGAGTCTACGAATCAAAGAAGACAGGCCGCGATGCTGCGCCGATCACGAAGGCACAGATCGAGGGGAAGGAGCCACTGCGAACCTTCGGCGCGCTCAAACAACTCTTCACGACCCTCAACGAGCCCCCCGTCGCGGAGCCGGTTCCGGCAGCCAAGCCTGAGAAGGCGAAGCGGAAGCCTGCTCCCGAGGCCCATGAGAAGCCTGTGAGCGTGGCTACCGACCTCACCGGTGGCGAGGTGCCACCGGCTCAGGTGCCAACGACTGCCCCAGAGGCGCCGAGTGAGCCCGCCGCCGACCAGGGTGATCCGCCAGCCGTTTGATCGGCCACGAGGTGGTCACGCGGGCTGATGGCGTGCCGCAAGTGTCGGCCGAGGCGATTGTGAACTCGGCGCGGCTCTGGTTGCCGCGGAGCAGCGCCCTCGGCAATCGTCGGGGCTCCGGGTTCACGGCTCATTTTGGCCGTTCTCGGTTGGGCCCCGTTCCTGCGGGTCCCTTTTGATGTGGCCCCAGCTAGGTCCCGAAGAAGGCCGGGCGAATCAACGTTCGCGGAACGTGATCCGTCCCTTGGTGAGGTCGTAGGGGGAGAGTTCGACCTTCACTTTGTCGCCCGGAACGATACGGATGAAGTTCTTCCGCATTTTGCCGGCGACGTGGGCGTTGACGATGTGCCCACCGGTGATCTGAACCCGGAAGCGGGTGTTGGCGAGAGCCTGCGTGACGACCCCCTCCACTTCGAGAGCTTGTTCTTTTTCGGCCATGGATTCCCGGATCTGAACGGAGCAGCGGCGAAGGCTTCCCCGCGGGTTGCCTCGATTGAAGCAAGGATCGTACCCCGCCCCGGCGGGACGGTCCAGCGCGGATCGCCGGCCGGGGGTGGGCGTCAGGCCGTACCAGGGGGCTCAAAAGCCTGGAAACAAGCGGTCATCGGTTCCCTGGAGCGCGTGGTCGGTGCGTGGCGGAATTGATCCGTCCTGCCGGGGGGATCAGTCGTCGCCGACGGCTGCGGGGGCCGATCCCGAGGCGTTCCATCGCAGGTAGGCATCGAGGAATCCGTCGATGTTACCGTCGAGGACGCTCTGGAAGTTGCCGACGTAATGCCCTGTTCGCTGATCCTTCACCCGCTGGTCGGGGTGGAGGAAGTAGTTGCGGATCTGCGAGCCGAAGCCCGTCTTCGGCTTCGACTGGTGCTGAGCGTGCTTTTCCTGCTCCCGCTTCTCCTCTTGAATCCGGGCGATCCGGGCGCGGAGCATCTTCAGGGCGGTGGCCCGGTTCTTGTGCTGGCTCCGCTCGCTCTGGCACTGGACGACGATGCCGGTGGGAAAGTGGGTAATGCGGATGGCGCTCGACGTCTTGTTGACGTGCTGGCCACCGGCGCCGCTGGCCCGGAAGACGTCCTCGCGGATGTCGTCGTCGTTGATCTCCACCTCGGTGTCGTCATCGGGGATTTCCGGCGCGACGTCGACGGCGGCGAAACTCGTCTGCCGCTTCCCTTCCGAATTGAAGGGGCTGATCCGGACGAGCCGATGGATTCCCGACTCCCCCTTGAGATGGCCGTAGGCCCACGGGCCACGGATGGCGACGGTGGCGCTCTGGATCCCGGCCACCTCGTCATCCTGGCGGTCGAGGAGTTCGATGGCGAACTCGTGCTTGGCGGCCCAGGCGGAATACATCCGCAGGAGCATCTCGGCCCAGTCGTTGGCGTCGGTGCCGCCGTCGCGGGCATTGAAGCTCACGAGGGCATCGGAGGCGTCGTGGGGGCCGGAGAGGAGCGAGGCGAGTTCGAGGGCATCGAATTTTCTTTCGAGGCTCTCGGCCTCGCGGAGGAGCTCCCCTTCGAGCGACTCATCCTCGCGGGCGAGCTCTTCGAGGGCCTCGAGATCGGCGCTGGCGGCGAGGGCCTCGTCGAGCGGCTTGAGGATCGTGTTGACCGCCTTCAGCTCGGCAACAGTGCCCTGGGCCTTCTCGGGATTGTCCCAGAAGCCGGGCTGAGACATCGCGTCTTCGATGCGGGCGGAGTGCTTCTTGCGTCCAGCCCAGTCAAAGAGAGTCTCGGAGCTGGAGGAGCCGGGCGCGAATCGTGCTAGAGCGGGTGTGCAGTGCTGTGTCCATGCGGCGGATTGTACGCACAAGCGTCCCCGCGGAGAAGCCGAGCGTTGCCGGCGCAGGGAGCCTCGCGGGCAGAAGGGCCGATTCGGAGGGCATCGAGAGCTGGGAGTGGTGGCGGACTTTGGGGCTTGACGGAGCTGGCCCTCGCTCAGCTCCGCTGCACGCGGCTCCCCGGCAGCCGGCGGACGAGCCTGCGCATCTCGAGAACGGCGATCGTGGCGAGAACCTGTGAAGCGGCCAGCTCCGAACTGTCGACGACCGTGTCAATGGCGACGCCGGCGGCACCGCCGGCGCTCACCAAATCGAACACCGTTCGCTCGAGCCCCTCGAGCCTGAGTTCCGCGGGGCTTGCCACCTCCCGCCCACTCTCGAGCTTCACCGGCTCGAACAGCGGCCCGAGCTCTTCGAGGATGTCGTCGACGGAGCCGACGAGCTTGGCGCCGTCGCGGATCAGCCCATGGCTCCCCTTCGACAGCCGGCAGT
>CAJAYZ010000195.1 GCA_903949225.1 uncultured Planctomycetaceae bacterium | reverse complement strand
GGCCCTTGGGCGCCCGGGCCGGCCTGATTTTTGCGCTCGTCCCACTCTTTTCCGGTGCGGCCGCTTCCGTCCGGCCTGTTCTCAGGCCATAGTGGCCGGATGAATGACTTCGAACCACGCGGTGAGTATCTCCTCGTCGCCTGCCAGGCCGGCGCCGAGGATGTCGTCGCCGCCAGAATGGCGCAGGCCCTGCCCGGATCGACCCGCGGCGCCTGGCGGCGGGGCGTCGTCACCTTCCGCCTCCCTCCCGGCGTCGACCCGAGCCCCGCCGATCTCGATCGCGTCCGCGATTCACTCGTCGTCGCCCGCACGCTCTTCCGGTGCTACGGCCAGATCCGTTGGGAGGACGACGCCGGAAGGCTCACGGCCCTCCGCGAGCGCCTCCCCGCCGCGCGATTTGACGCCGTCCATCTTTATCCCCGCGATCTCCGGGCCCTCGCCGCGGCCGACGTCGTCGCCGACATGCCCCGGCTTGCCACGGCTGCGGGGCTCGCCGCGGCCTTCCCGGAGGCGACGCTCGGCATCGCCCGTCCGGGAGATCTCGTCCTCGACTGTCTCTCCGACGGCGACGATCGCTGGTGGATCGGCTGGCATAGGGCTCAGGCGCCGTCGACCTGCTGGCCCGGTGGCCTCCACCCGCGCCCCCTTCCCGGCGACAAGGTGTCGCGCGCATGGCTCAAGCTCGACGAGGCGATCGAGAGCTTCGGCGTCGAGTTCAGCGCCGGTCAGCACGCCTGCGAACTCGGCGCTTCCCCCGGAGGCGCCTGCCAGCGGCTCCTCGAGAGTGGACTCGAAGTCGTCGGCATCGATCCGGCGCTCGTCGATCCGGTGGTCGCGGCGATCCCCGGCTTCACGCAATGGCGGATGCGAGCCAGGGACGTGCCGCTGCGCGACCTGCGCGGCTTCGAGTGGGTCGTCGCCGACATGAACATCGATCCCACGAGCACGCTCGAAGCGATCGGTCGCGTCGTCACCGCCCCAGGCTCACGGGCCGGCGGGATCATCGCCACCCTCAAGATTCCCGACTGGTCGCGGGCCGCGGGCCTCGATGCATGGCTCGGGCAATTCCGCTGCTGGGGATTCACGCCGCGGGCCCGGCAGCTCTCCACCGGCGGCCGCGAGGTGTGTGTCGTGGCGCTGCGCACGGGCCCACGCCGCAATCGGCCCGGTGGTCAGGCCGCAGCGCAGGGCAGCGAAGGGGTCAGGCGGGCGCGCTCCGCCAGACGTCGGCCGGATCGGTGAGGCTCCCCGACACCAGGTGCATCATGCCCGCCGCGGTGTCGAGGACGAGCGCGCCATCGGCATCGATCCCGTGGCAGACACCGACGAGACGGCGGCCGTCGTCGCGGTGCACCGTGACGACGGTGCCGACGAGGCTGCACAGCGGCCGGTAGCGTTCCACGAGCACCCCCGGATCGCGCGACGTCTCGCCGAGGAGGGAGAACAGCCGGGGGACGAAGATGCCGAGGAGTTGCGCGCGTGGCAGCGACCGGCCAGTGATGTCGGGGAGCGTGCCAACCCGGCCGCGCAGGCTCTCGGGCGCGTCAGCGGCGGATCCGGTGGTGTTCACGCCGACACCGAAGATCACCCGTCCGCCAGGGGCGGTCTCAACGAGGATCCCGGCCAGCTTCCGTCCGCCGGCAACAACATCGTTCGGCCAGCGGACTCGCGCCCCAACCGACGGCTCGATGAGAGCGAGGCTCTCGGCCAGCGCCACGCCGCAGGCGAGCGACCACAGCGGCGTGACCCGCGTGGTTTCGACGCCCCCCACCCGCGCCGCATCGACGACGAGGCTCATCGCCAGGCTCCCCGGCGCCTGCCACCATCCCGCTCCGCGCCGCCCCCGGCCAGCGGTCTGCCGGTCGGCGAGAACAGCCAGCGGCAATCCCACGCCCGGCTCGGCAGCCAAGCCCCGGGCCCGCTCCATCGTCGAGGTCACCTCGGCGAGGACTTCGATGGCGGCCAAGCCGGTGGCACGCTCCACCGCAGCGCGATCAAACGGCTCGGCATCGACACCCCCGGCCGCGGGTCGGGGCCTTGGGGCATCAGGGCGGGGGAGCGACACGGGGGATTCCTTGCGGAAGGTGCTGGCAGGCTGTGGATAAAGTGATCGCCGCTGGATGCGGCGTTCGACAACCCCGAAAAACCTTGGCTTTTTTGGGGGTGTCCAAAGTGGAAAAAGGTCATGGATGACTTTTTCCACGGGCAGCTTTGGCCGTTCCCTCTTTACCCAGTTCTCCCCGGAAGCGGCAGTCCCCCCGAAGCCCCGGCCTCAGACCGGGGTACGACCTTGACCCTGCGGCGCACGGCGTGGTACCCCCCCGGGCTGTCGGCAGTCTCCCCTCCATCCCATCACAATTTTTCCAGCCCGCAAGGGTTCGATCCGTGCGATTGAAGATCCGGAACGCCGTGCGGAGCCTGACTGTGGCGCTGCTCTGCGCGCTCGTGTCAGGGGCGACGGTCACCGACGGGCAGACGGTATCGCTCCCCACGCCCCCTTCATCGCAGCTCGACCGGGTCATGCCGGTGCAGTATCTCGCTCCGCCGCCGACTCAATGGGATCCCTACGCGCCCCAGGGAACACAGCTCCCCGCGGCCGCGCCGCAGGCCGGCAACTGGGCTCCTTCCGGACTCACCGGTCAGCCTGGCTATCCGGGCTACTCAACGGCGGCGCCGTCGCTGGTTCCCCCGCAGGCGCCCTATGGAGCGCCGCCGGGAGGCTCCCCGGCATCGGCCTTCTCGCCACAGACGATCATGGCCAGCCCGACGATGCAGCAGACGATGCGCGTCTTTCAGGGGGTCCGCGGGAGCTGGGCCTACCTCTACGGCACCGGTGACGGCACGAGCGTCGGGGTCAACGAGCTCGACACCACGGCCACGTTCGCAATCCCGTTCTTCCACAACTCGCAGGCCAATCTCAACCACGCGCCGCTCCTCATCACTCCCGGATTCGGCCTCCAGCTTTGGGACGGCCCGGAGACGACGCCAACGATGCTCGCCGACCTGCCGCCGAGCACCTATGACGTCTTCATCGACGCGGCCTGGAATCCGCAGTTCACGCCACTGTTCGGGGCCGAGCTCGGCATCCGCACCGGCGTCTACACCAACTGGGACGTGATGGTGTCACAGAGCTGGCGCATCATGGGGCGCGCCGTCGGCACGCTCCAGCTGACGCCGACGATGCAGGGCAAGGCGGGGATCGTCTACCTCGACCGCAACCAGGTGAAGCTCCTCCCCGTCATTGGCATGACCTGGGTGCCCAACGCCAACGCCCGCTACGACATCCTCTTCCCCACTCCGAAAGCGGCCTGGCGCTTCAGTGAGGTGGCCAATCGCTCGCTGTGGGGCTACGTGGCGGGAGAGTACGGCGGCGGCGCCTGGACCTTCCGCCGCTCCACCGGACAGATCTCCCCCTTCGACTACAACGACATCCGCATCGTTTTCGGCGGCGAGCTCGTGCCGAAGACGCCGCAGGGCCTCACCGGCCATCTCGAGGTCGGTTACGTCTTCTACCGGCAGTTGTTCTTCGTCGACGGCCCCCCACAGATCCAGGATCTCGACGACACCTGGATGATCCGCCTCGGCCTCGGCTACTGACGGGCCGCGCGCCCGGAGATCTTCACTTGCACCGTCACGTCTCCACATTGCTGTGCCTCACCGCGCTTGTCATGCCTGTCATGGCAGCGCCGACGTTCGCCGCCGGCGACCCGCCTCCGCTCCCGCCTCCGCCTCCGGCGACG
>CAJAYZ010000194.1 GCA_903949225.1 uncultured Planctomycetaceae bacterium | reverse complement strand
GCCTGGAACTACCTCAAGAGCTGCCTCGGAATCTGGTTCTCGATGCTGTTGGTGACGGCTCTCGGCGTGATGTTCAGCACGTTCCTCGCCGGGCCGGTCGCCCTCCTCGCCACGCTATCGGTGGTCCTCGTCGGTCTGTTTCGAGAGTTCATCCAGCGGCTCTTCGAGAGCCAAGTCACGGGGGATTCGACGATCGCCCCCGGCGGCGGGCCGATCGAGTCGTTCTACCGGCTCGTGACGCAGACTTCGATCACGCTCGACCTCGAGCAGAGCCCGTTCGTGTCCGCGATGAAGGGGATCGACACGGTGCTCATGGCTCCGATGCGTCTGGGGGCCGCGATCTTCCCCTCGCTCTCCTCGCTCGGGACGGGTGACTTCGTCTCCAGCGGCTTCGACATTCCCTTTGATCTCATCTTGGCGCATTCCGCCGAGACGTTCGGATATCTCTTGGCGTTCTTCATCATCGGTGCCTTGTGCCTGCGGGCACGGGAGGTGGCGTCATGAATCGGCAATCGATCCACGGAAACGATTCTTCGGGCGAGAGTCCCGCCGGTCAGGATGGGCGGCGTCGCGGAAGCGGCCCGACGGGAAAGCCATCGGCAGGGCGCGGGTCATGGTTCGGATTGCGTCCTTCGACGCTCCTGGCGCTGGTCGGCATCGCCGCGCTCCTCGTGCCGCTGTCGGCGCTGAGCCAGCCGGCCGACTCGACGAGCGAAGGGGGAAAGCTCGCGCAGCTGCGGAAGCAGTTCGGTCTCTCCCAGGCGAATCTCGGCGATGTCGATCCGACAAGCGAGACGATCCGCCTGGCGACGCTCGGCCTCAAGAACGTGGCCGTGACGCTCCTCTGGGATCGGGCCAACCACTACAAGAAGGTGGAGGATTGGACGAATCTCTCGGCGGCCCTTGAGCAGATGACGAAGCTCCAGCCCAACTTCTACTCCGTCTGGGATTTTCAGGCCCACAACCTCTCCTACAACATCTCGGTCGAGTTCGACGACTACCACGACCGCTACGCCTGGGTGATGAAGGGGATCGAGTTTCTCCGTCAGGGGATCGGCTACAACCAGCGCGAGCCGCGGCTGCAGGGGCGGATGGGCTGGTTCATCGGGCAAAAGATCGGCCGCGCCGACGAGAAGGTGCAATACCGTCGGCTCTTCAAGGCCGACGACGATTTCCACGAGCGAGACCGACCGGGCCGGACACTCCCGGAACGGGACAACTGGCTCGTTGGGAACGAGAAGTATCACGCCGGCCAGCAGCTCGCCGACTCGGGGGCCCCGCTGAAGACGACGGCGCTGATTTTCCACAGCGAACCGATGATGACGATGATCAATTACGCGCGGGCCCTCGAAGAAGACGGCTCTTTCGGCTCGGCGGCGCGGGCCGCTTGGGAGAAGGCAGGGAAGGAAATGCGCGACTTCGCCGTCCGCGAGATCCCCACCACCTGGGACGTGCCGATCCGGCTCGGCCTCCGGGAGGAGGAGCTGTCGCGTGCGTCGCGAATCAACGAAGAGCTCGAAAAACTCCTTCCCGGCCAATTCCTGGGGATGGAGGAGAGGCTTCGTGAAGCGCTCGCACCGGAGATGAAAGAGGCCGTCGCGGTGCCGCCAATGGACCGCACCGATGCCCAACAGCGGGCAGCCTATGCGGCGGGGGAGATGACGCGGGTCAGCTGGCCGATGGTCGCGCGCGAGGCGCCGGCCGACGTCCGTGACAAGGCGCGAGATCTCTCCAGGCAGTGGCTCGAAGCCAACGAGACCGCCGAAATCATCAGTCGCTACCGGGAGATCGTGAACTTCGACTTTTGGCGTGCCTCCTGCGAGTCGGAGGTCACCGAGCCGGCGCTGCGGGCCCGCGAGGCGACTTGGTCGGCGGCAAAGGAGTTCGAGAATGCCCGCCTGCAGCCGGCGAAGAAGTTTTACGAGGATGCGTTCGTTGCTTGGCGTGAGGTGCTCGACGGCTCCACGATCCTCCGCAACGACACGATCACCAACGAGGACATCAACGACTACATCCTCCGTTACAGGAAGGTGCTCGAGCAGCTCGACGAACCGTTCCCGAAGCCATTCGTGCTTCAGGATGTCGTCGACCGGTCGCTCCCGATGGCTCCGCCGCCGATGCCAGCCGGCATGTCGGGCGACCCAAACACCCCTCCGGTGAACACGCCCCGACCGACCGGCGAGACCCGCGAACTGGAAGTGCCGCCGGACGCCCGCCCGCCGGGACCGTGACCATCCTGCGGACGGCGATCGCGGGAGTCACGGCACTGGAATGCCGGTTGGTGAAAAACCTGCCGGCTAAGGCAATCAACGCCTCTTCGATCAACGCTTCTTGATGAGGAGCTTGTCGATCCGGCGACCGTCCATGTCGACCACCTCGATCGACAGTCCTTGCCATTCGGCCGTATCGCCCGTGGAAGGGATCCGCTCGAGTCTGGCTAGGACAAGGCCCGACACGGTCGAATAGTCGCGGGGGCCCGGATCGAGCCGGAGCCCGAACACCTCGGCCAGAGCCTCCACGCCGGCCCCGCCGTCGACGAGCCACGACCCATCTCCCCGGTCGACGAACGGCGCGTCGCGATCGCGGTGGTGTTCGGAATGGATCTCGCCGACGAGTTCCTCGAGCACGTCCTCGAGCGTCACCATCCCCTCGGTGCCGCCATATTCGTCGAGGACGATCGCAAGTTGGTTCTTCTCCTTCTGGAACATCTCCAGGAGGCGGTCGAGCGGCATCGTCTCGGGCACGAACAGCGCCTTGTGGAGGATCTTCCTGAGCTCGATCGGCCAGCCCATCCAGTTTTGCCGGAGCACGTCCTTGAGGGCGACGTAGCCGAGGATGTGGTCGAGCGAGCCTTCGTAGACGGGGAGTCGCGAGTAGCCCGCCATCGCGATCGCCCCGAGCACCTCGCCGGGGGGCGTGGCGATATCGAGGGCGTCGAGATCGATCCGCGGCCGCATGATGTCGCGGACACTCCGTTCGCCGAGCCGTAGCGCCTCGATCGCCACGGCCTGCTCCACCGGTTCGAGGATCCCCTCCGCCCGCCCCGCTTCGAGGAGGTGCTCGATGTCGTCCACCGACACGGTCGGGCCGTCCTGCTTGTGGGCGCCGAGGAGAAACAGCATCGCCTTCGTCGACCAACTCATCATCCACACCAGCGGGGTCGCCACCCGGGCAAACAGATGCATCGCCGGGGCGACGGCGCAGGCGAGCGCCTCGGCCCGGCGCAGCGCCAGTCGCTTCGGCACCAATTCACCGAGGAGGAGCGTGAAGAACGACAGCAGCGCCACGAACATGGTCAGGGCGATCGATCGGGCTCCGCTCGCCAGCCCGGGGGGGAGGACGGAGGAGAGCCAGTCGGCCAGATCGCTCACCAGCCGGTCGCCGCCATAGGCCGCAGCGAGCGTGCCGACGAGGGTGATTCCGATCTGAACCGTCGGCAGGAATCGGTCAGGGCTCGATGCGAGTTCGAGGGCCGTTTTTGCCGCCGCATCGCCGGCCTCGGCCATCTGCCGGAGCCGGCCGCGACGGCTGGCAACGATCGCCATCTCGGCCCCCGAAAAGAAGCCGTTGGCAAGGATCAGGACGAGGACGATGAGGCATTCCCAGATCATCGTGCGGACCCACTCGGCGCGTCGCGCCGGATCACCGCGAGGTTGTCACGGTGGATGACCTCTTCGTAGGAGCAGTAGCCGAGGGTGTCGACGATCTGTTCCGTCTTCAAGCCGACGATCCGCCGCAGATCGTCGGCGGGATAGTTGGCCAGTCCCCGGGCAAACTCACCTTCGTCGTCGACGAGCGAAACGACCTCCCCGGCGGTGAAGTTCCCCTCCACGGCACGGACGCCGGCGGCGAGCAGGCTCCGCCCCTGCGACACCACCGCTCCGCGGGCGCCGCCGTCGACGACGATTCGGCCGCGGGCATCGGCCGACCACCCCAGCCAGCGCTTCCACGCCGGCATCGCCGTTCCCCGGCCGACGAACAGCGTCCCCACCGTGTCGGCAGCGACGATCCGGTCGAGCACCCGGTCGTCTCGCCCCGACGCGATGATGCAGTGGCCGCCCGCTTCCGTGGCGATCCGGGCCGCCTTGATCTTGCTTGCCATTCCCCCCTTCGAAAGGCCGCCGAGCGTGTCGCGGGCCAGGCCGTCGATGCCGGCGTCGAGCTTCTCGACGGTGTCGAGCTTCCGGGCCGCCGGATCGGAAGGATGGCGGTCGAAGAGGCCGTCGACGTCGGAGAGGAGGACCAGCAGCGGGGCCCCCAGGAGCGTCGCCACGAGGGCGGCCAACCGGTCGTTGTCACCGAAACTCGTCCGCAGTTCCTCGACACTCACGGTGTCGTTCTCGTTGATCACGGGGATCACCCCGTAGTCGAGGAGAGCGCGGAGGGTGTTTCGAATGTTCAGGTAACGGGCCCGGTCTTGGAGATCGTCGGCGACGAGGAGGACCTGGGCTGCATGCCGGCCCCGGGAACGGAAGGCCCGTTCGTAGGCTTCGATCAGACAACTCTGGCCGATGGCCGCCACCGCCTGGAGGTGGGCAAGCTCCTGGGGACGCGACGACAGTCCCATCCGCCCCATGCCGGCCCCCACGGCCCCCGAACTGACGAGCACGACACTCCTCCCGGAGGCGAGGAGCGCGTCAAATTGCCTGCCGAGCGCCTCGATGCGGTGGGGCTCGAGGAGGCCGTTGGCGCCGGTGAGCACGCGTGTGCCGACCTTGACGACAAGGAGACGGGCGACGTCGGCGACGTCCTGGCGGTGGGGGTGGGGCTGGGGGCTCGTGGGTGGCGGCTGGCCCGGCACGGAAGGCCCGACACCCTACCCGCCGGAGAAAAACCGACTCCAGCCTCTCCCGGTGGGCCGTGCCAGCGTCGGCCTCGGGGGTTTTTCCAGCCACGCCGCGGCGCGGGGGGGGGCGATTGAGCGCCGCCGGTGCGGTGCTGTAGAGTTGATCGCGTAGCCGACGTTGGCGTGGCCATGGGTGCTCGTCCGCTGGGCGGGCGCTGACCCGTGTTCGGAACCCTCTCAGGGGCCTGCATGCAGGCGATATGGTGGGAGAACTCCATCACGAGTGCGGCCTTGCGGCGATCTATCACCTCCCGGGTGTCGCGGCCAGTCCGCTCTGCCCGGTGCAGGGGCCCAACGACGTGGCCCGGCTCGTTCCCCGGATGCTTCTCGACATCCAAAATCGTGGGCAACTCTCCGCCGGAATGACGGCCTGGAATCCCGACCGCAACCAACTCCTCGCCACCCACAAGGATGTCGGGAGCGTGAGCGAGGTTTTCGGGATGAGCCACCGCAGCGTCTACGAGCGGCTCATGGATCAGCACACCGGCCCGGCGGCGATCGGGCATGTCCGGTATGCGACGTGCGGCGCCGAGGATCGGGGCTACGCCCAGCCCCTCGAGCGTCCCCACATCCAAAAGCGGAAATGGTTTTCCTTCGGCTTCAATGGGCAGCTGGCCAATTACCCCGAGCTGCGTGCCGAGATCCTCGCCGACGGCGACAACCACCTCGCCCGTGACAACGACACCGAGGTCATCCTCCACGCCATCGGCCGCGAACTCTCGGGGGATGCGATCCCGACCCCCGTGGAACTCCTCGCGGCGATTTCCCGGCGCTTCGACGGCGCCTGGAACATCGCGCTGATCGATGCCTGCGGGAGGATGATCGTCGCCCGCGATCCCCTCGGGATTCGGCCGATGGAGTACGCCATCGAGGGGCCGCTGGTCGCTGCCGCCAGCGAGAGCGTGGCGCTGCTGAACCTCGGCTTCGCCACCGAATCGATCCGCTCACTGGAGCCGGGGACGGCGCTGGTCGTCGATGCCAACGGGCCGAGGATCGAACGCTTCGCCGAGAGCCCGAGGCGGGCCCACTGCTTCTTCGAATGGGTCTACTTCGCAAACGTCGCCAGCACGATGGACGAGCGGAGCGTGTACCTCGTCCGCAAGCGCCTCGGGGAGGAGCTCGCCCGGCTGGAGACGGTGCCGATCGACGCCGACACGGTCGTCGTCCCGGTGCCCGACACGAGCAAGGCGGCCGCCGATGCGATGGCCTACCGGCTCTCGATCCCGTCCGTCGAGGGACTCATTCGCAACCGCTACACCGGCCGGACATTCATCGACGGGGCCGCGAGCCGGCGCCAGAAGGCGGAATCGAAATACACTCCGCTCCGCGAGGTGCTCGAGGGGAAGCGGGTGATCCTCGTCGAGGATTCGATCGTCCGCAGCACTACCATGAAGGTTCTCCTGGGGAGGATGCGAACGCTGGGGCTGGCCAAGGAGATCCACGTCCGCATCGCCTGCCCACCGATCGTGGCGCCCTGCTTCTACGGCATCGACATGTCGACGATCGGTGAGCTCTTCGCTCCGCCGTTCCTCCGCGACGGCGTTCTCACGGAGGAGGCCCAGGCGGAGATGGCAAGCCGCCTGGGGGCAGACTCGCTCCGCTACCTTCCGGTTGAGTCTGTGGCCCGTTCGATCGACATGCCCTCCGCCGCCCTCTGCGAGGCCTGCCTCACCGGCCGCTATCCGACGCCTGCGGGGGAGAAGCTCTATCAGCTCGCCCTCGGCCACGATCCCCGCAGCGGGGTCTCGAGGACCTACGAGACGGTCAATCGCTGACCGTCCCAACTCCCGGCAAATCTCGGCCAGTTCGGGCCGCGAAGGCGGCGGCGCCTCAGGCTTCGTCGGCCTGCGGCACGGCGGGAATCGGGAGCCGTGACTCCCGCGGCGGCGATGCGTTGCGCTCCAGAGCTGCCCGCCACACCGGCTCGCCGGCGAGCCTCGTCCGCCGTTCGAAGTGCGTGCGGTAATCGAGATCATGCTCGGCGTGGCGCTGGGGCACGTCAGCCGGCGGGGCGAACAGGCCGGTCGCAGCAGCGGCCCCCATGGCTTCGTGGAAATACTCTTCGACGTCGGTCCAGACATGGAGCACGCCCCCCGGGACGAGTACCCGCCCGGCGTGGGCGAGGAACATGTCGGAGAGAACCCGACGTTTGCGGTGACGGGCCTTCCACCACGGATCGGGGAAGTAGACGTGGATCGCGTCGAGGCAGGCGTCGGGGAAGAGGTTGCGGACGAGGATGTTGCCGTCGCCGGCGATGATCCGGGCGTTGGCGGCACCCTGCCGGGCGAGCCGTCCGGCGGTCATCTTCGCGTAGCCGTGGCTGATCTCGACCCCGAGAAAACAGCGGCCCGGGGCGGCCGCGGCGGCGGTGGTGAGGAACAAGCCCTTGCCGCTCCCTACCTCGAGTTCGACTGGCGCACCGGGAAGACAGCCCGGAAAGAGCTCCCGGGGATCGAGGGGCGTGGTTCGGAAGCCCGTGCCCTCCCGGAAGACGGGATCCTCGGTGAGAACGAGGAAGTGGGCGGAAAGGTCGAGTTCCGGGGAGGGTTTCTTCGGGGCACGCCGCGGCATGGTTCAGCCGCCCACCGCGGACCCATTGCCCGCCGTTGACGAAATGGAGTTGGCCGGGAGTGGCACCCCCTTGATGATCCCGTCGACGACGATGCTATCGCGGACGATTCCCTGGAAACGACAGACGATCATCGCCTTTGGGCGGACACGGATCCGCTCCACCGCGATCACCATCCGGTCTCCTGGGACGACGGGCTCACGAAAGCGCACGTCCTCCATCCCCCCAAAGCCCATCACGTACGAATCGAGGCTGAGGAGGTTGAACTTCTGGGTGACGTAGCTGGAGAGTTGGGCAGCCGCCTCGCACATGATCACGCCAGGCATGACCGGCATCGAGGGAAAGTGACCACGCACCCAGAACTCGTCGTGGGTGACGTCCTTGTACCCGACGCACAACGCCCGAACGGCATCCTCGTGGACGATGGCCGTGAGTTGCTCCATCTCGAACCGCTGCTGATTCCAGCGACGGATCTCGTGGATGTCGGCCAAGACGTTGCCGAGGTCGTACTCGGTCGGGTCGATGATGTAGTCACGCGGCGGCACGGTGCGGGCTCCACCAGGAAAAAGCTG
>CAJAYZ010000193.1 GCA_903949225.1 uncultured Planctomycetaceae bacterium | reverse complement strand
TTTCTCCTTGCGCTGCAACGCTTGCATGATCTAGGCCGGTCCCCGGCGGCGATCCCCCCGGGGTCGGGATCGTGCCCCGGCGGGGCGACGAGAGTAGGATACCGGCCGACCGGGCCCTCCCGGAAATCCCCGCCGCCCCCGATGGTACCGCCGATGGCCGCCAAGCCCAAACGCTCCGCTTCCACGAAGACCCCCGCCGGGTCCGCCCTGGCCGCCCCAGCTGCCAAAAAGCCCGCCGTCAAACTCCCCCCCGTCGACGCCAAGACCCTCGGCCAGATCGTCGACTTGGCCAACCGGGTGGCCGACTCGGCCGTCAAGCGCCGCGACCCGCAGCTCGAGATCCCCGCCCGGACGCTCTCCAACGTCCGCTTCAACAAGGCGCGGAAGATCATCGAGATGGGGGGGCAGACCAACAGCCGCCAGCTGTTCAACCTCTCCCAGGCGAAGAGCTACATGCAGACGCTCCTCGTGGCCACCGGCTGCAAGGCGCTCATCGACCAGCAGAAGTCGACGAGCATCCGAGGTCTCTACTACCTCCTCAAGCACACGATCGAGGGCACACGCGAGGAGACGTTCGCCACTCAGGAGGAATGCGATCCGATCATCGAGGATCTCGAGGTGACGCTCCAGAGCCTCCGCGAGGAGCTCCATGTCTACGCCAGCAACCGCGGCGGCATGGTTGGCCCGATCTCGCTCATCGACGACGGCGACGAGATCGATTGCTCCCGGATGGGCTCCGGCGGCTACAGCATCCCGTCGATCGTTGAGGCGAACGTCATCAAGTTCAAGTCGTGCGACGCGAAGTTCATCCTCCACGTTGAAAAGGACACCGTCTGGCGCCGGTTCAACGAGGACAAGTTCTGGCGGAAGTACAACTGCCTGCTGACTCACGGTGGTGGCCAGCCCCCCCGCGGCGTCCGTCGGATGCTCCATCGCCTCCACCACGAGCTCAAGCTCCCGATCTACTGCCTCCTCGACAACGATCCCTGGGGCTACTACATCTACTCGGTCCTCAAGCAGGGCTCGATCAACCTCGCCTACGAATCGAAGCGGATGGCGATCCCAGAGGCGAAGTTTCTCGGCCTTCGTTCACGCGACTACGACCGCTGCAAGCTCAGCCAAAGCGTGCAGATCACCCTCAACGACACCGACGTGAAGCGGGCCAAGCAGATCGCGGCCTATCCGTGGTTTGCCGAGAAGAAGGCCTGGCAAAAAGAGATCGCCGCGATGCTCACCAACGGCTTCAAGCTCGAGGTCGAGTCGCTGATCTCGAAGGACATCAGCTACGTCACCGAGACCTACACGCCGGAGCGGATCGAGGAAGCGGACTGGCTGGACTGACTACACGCGAAACACGGTCATCCTGACCGTTTTCGCTTGGGCGGGCTCCGCCCGCCGGCATGGGGGCCGCCGTCCGGGCGGCCGGTCGGGAGCGCGGGACACAGCGACACAGCGACGCCGTGATGCACTCCGCTCGGCGCTGAAAGCGAGGGGACGCCCGTGCTCCGTGAGCCGGCGTAGGATGCGAGCGCAGCCATGGATGGCGCAGCGAAGCAGGCTCCGAGCGAACGGAGGCCACGATGGCCGGAGTGAGCGTCCGGCGACGGGGCACGGGTGACCCGAAGCGAGTCGTTTGAGCCAAGCACCGCACGCCACTCGCACCGACAAGCACCGGCCGGAGTGAGCTTCGGCTGGGGGCATGAGCGACCCCGAAGCGCCACGCTCGAGCACGAAGCCCCAGGTTTGGGCCCCGCGTCACGCCTCGTCGCGGAGCATCTGTGGCGGATCCTCGAGGTCGTCGAGCTCCGCGGGGA
>CAJAYZ010000192.1 GCA_903949225.1 uncultured Planctomycetaceae bacterium | reverse complement strand
TCGGCGATGAGCACCGTCCGCTATAGCAAGATCACGATTCGGCAGCCGCAACCGTTGAAGACAAAGATTGCTCGGGCGGCTGCGCTGCGGGGTATGACCGTCACCAGCTTCATCAACGGCATGCTCGAGATTGCTGCCGACCGCACGATTGACCGGATTGCGACCCGCGAACTGTCCGACCGCGACAGCGACATTCTCCTGGGCATGCTGCGGAAGCCTCCGGCCCCGAATGCGGCGCTAAAGAAGGCTGCGAAGCGTCTGCGGGCAATGAATCGTGAATGAGCCGCTCCGGCTGGAGCCGTTCGACAAGAGGAAACACGACCGGAGCCAGTTTGACTGCGGGGTTGCTGCGCTCAATGCGTATCTCCGCACGAGTCTTGGACAGCACGGCCGCCGGGATTTGACTCGCGGATACGTCCTCGCGACGGACAGCGGCACGGTTGCTGGCTACTTCACGCTCGCCGCAGGCAGACTGCAGGTCAGCGTGCTGCCCGAGCCGGGACGACTTCCTGCCAGGATGCCGCTGCCAACCACGCTTTTGGGACGGCTGGCAGTCGATCGCGGCTGGCAAGGGCAAGGGATCGGCGGCATCCTGCTCGTTCACGCCCTACGCATTGCTGTGACCGGAGCCGACACGATTGCTGCAGCCGTGATCGAGGTCGATGCAAAGGACGATGCGATGAGGTCATTCTACGGGCATTTTGGCTTCCGCAGCCTCAAGGACGACCGGTTGCACATGGTTCTGCCGATGGAGACGGCTCGGACACTCGTTCAGTCGATCCGCAGCCGATCCTAAAGAAGCTCACTTCTCGGTTTCTGCGATCGCCATCCGCACCTTGTCCATGGTCGTCTTCTGCTGCGCCGGATCGGCGACCTTGTTGGCTGCCTTGTCGGCCTCCTGGAGGAGGGCGAGGGCCTGCTTCTTGTCGCCGCAGGCGGCAGTGGCGTTGGCAACGGCCAAGAGGGCGTAGGCCCGTCCCTCGGCCCTGTCGATCGATTTGGCGGCGGCGGCGGCCTCGGTGAGGAGCGTCTTTGCCTCCTCCTTCTTCCCGGTCTCGGAGCGGACACTCGCGGCGGCGGCGAGGGCTTCCGCCTTCGCCCGCGGCTCCTCGAGGGCCTTGGCGCTCTCTTCGAGCTTGTCGACGAGCGCAGCGGCGGTCTCTGCCTGTCCGGCGCGGGTGCATCCCAAGGCCACGGCGGCGAGCGCTTCGGCGCGGAAGCGCTCCTCGGCGGTGTCGGCCATGGCGCTGGCCTGGGTGAGGAGATCCTTGGCGAGCACCGCGTCGCCGATCCCCTTGAGCTTTTCGCCGGCGATGGCGCCAGCGTCGGCGAGGATCTTCGTGCGGCGGACGACGTCGGCGATGCCGGAAGAGCGTTCGGAAGCGAGGAGGATCGCGTCCTTCGCGGCCTTCTTGTCACCGATTTCGGCGAGGAAGGCGGCCGCGTCGATCAGCCGGGGCGCGTAGGCGCTTGCGTCCCCTTCCCCTTTGAGCCGGTCGAAGGCGGTGCGCGCCGAGTCGCGGGCGCCGGAGGTGTCGCCGGAGGCGAGCTGGGCGCGGGCCGCACGGAGGTAGCCGGCCGCCTGCTTGTCGGGGGTCGATTCCTTCTCCGCCTTCTCGAGGCGTTGCTGGACGGTCATCCCCCCTCCCTTCTTCGCGCTCTTCGTGCCGCAGCCGGCAAGGAAGAGGGGGATGAGGGCGGCGACGAACAGGAGCCTGGGCAATGAGGCAGACATGGGATGCTCCGTGGGCAATTCAAACGCGATTCAAAACTTCAACCGGGAGCGCGTGAGGCGGGCGTGGGTTTCGGCCATCAGGTCATCCTCCGCCTCCTCGTCGGCAGCTTCGTAGGTGACGCTGAAGCGGAGGTAGGCGCCGCAGTCGTCCCACGGCACGGTCGACATAGAGAGATCGTGGATGAGGAACTGGCTCGCTTCCTGGGCATTGGCAAACGTCCGGTCGCCCGCCCCCTTTGGCGACTTCGTGTAGAGGAAGTAGGTACCGCCGGGAACCTGGCAATCGAAGCCGACGGAGCGAAGCACGCTGACGAGCTTCTCGAGGCGGCGCCGGTATTTTTCGCGGACCTGCCGGGGGATGGCCGGATCGGCGAGCGCCGCGGCGGCGGCCTTCTGGATCGCCATGAACTGCCCCGAATCGCAGTTGTCCTTCACGTCGGAGAAGGCGCGGACGATCCGCTCGTGGCCGCACACCCAGCCGAGCCGCCAGCCGATCATGTGGAAGCCCTTCGACATCGAATGGACTTCCACCCCCACCTCCTTCGCTCCATCGACCGACAGGAACGACAGCGGCTCCTGATCGTAGGAGAGCATGATGTGGGCCGCGTCCTGAACCACGATCACCCGGTGCTTGTGGGCCCAATCGACGACGCGGGCATAGAAATCGCGGGTTGCCGCCTTGCCGGTGGGGCTGTTGGGGTAGCAGAGGACGAGGAGCTTCGTCCGGGCGAGGACGTCGGCCGGAATGCCGTCGAGATCGGGAAAGAAGTCGTTCTCGGCGACCAGCGGCAGCCGGTGGACCGTGCCGCCGAACCAGCGCGTGGCGGTGCCGGCCACCGGATAGCCGGGAACGGTCATGAGCGTGACGTCACCCGGGTCGATGAAGGCCGCGGGGAGCATCGAGTAGGCGGTCTTCGAGCCGATGCAATGGTTGACTTCGGTGACGGGGTCGAGCGTGACGCCGAACTCCCGCTGCATGAAGGCGGCGACCGCCTCCTTGTACTCCGCGATGCCGTTGTCGGCATAGCCGCGGTTCTCGGGGCGGTCGATCTCCTTGTGCATCACCGCTCGGACGACCTCCGGGGCCATCTCGTCGTTCTCGCCGATCCCGAAGTCGAGCATCCGCCGCTCCGGATGGTCGGCGATGGCCTTCCGCTTGGCCCGCTTGATGAGCTCGAACTTGTAGATCTCGTTCCCCTTGCCGTACTGGGCTCCACCGATACGGGCGGCGAAGCGGTCTTGGAACCAGGGATCCTGCGGGATGGTGGGTGCGGTGGTGCTGGCCATGGCGTCGTTGGGTGGATCGGGTGTCGGAAACCGGAAAGGAGGATGAGTATAGGGGATCATCGAGGCCGTGAGCGGTGGCTCCCGCCACCTTGGAGCGTCGTCCTCCCCGGCCTGAAGCCACGGAGATGGTCCCCCTGGAAGAAGGGGTCTTTCCGGGCCGGGTTCTGCGCTCTGGGACGGGGAAAAACCTGAGTTTTTTGGCCGCAGAGGGGGATATTTGATTCCGTCCCGTCGCCTGGGTTGATTGGAGGGGTCCCTTTTCCCCCACCCCCATCGGCGAACATGCACCCCAGCACTCAGGGCCCACGGGTTTTCGGACCTTTCGACGGCGATTTCGATCCCTTCGAGGACGACATCGACGCCACCGTCCTCATTCCCCTCGAATGCCGTCCACGTCGTCGTTCCTCGTCCGACGAGGGGTGCTGACGACGCCGTTGTCCGGGCGAGCGGCCCGATCCGCGATCCTTTCGCCTCAGCTGCCCGTGGAAAAAGTCATCCATGACCTTTTTCCACTTGGAAAACCTCCGGTTTTCTCGAGTGCTACGCACTCGCGACCGCCTCGTGCGGTCGGGCCGACACTTTATCTACAGCCTGCTAGCTACGGCTCACCGCCCCGGCCAGACAGAGGGCGAGCGAGGTGAGGAAGACCAGCAGAATCGTCCAAAACGACACCCAATCGAACCGGCGTGAGAGCTTCTGGTTTCCGAGCGATTCGTAGATCCAGAGGGAAATCGTCGACTGCGTGAGGGAGACGAGAATCGTGGCGATCCCCAGGAGGTTGATCGCGTCGGCCAGGGAGAACTCGCTCCCCTCCGGGACGTAGGTCCCCACGAGGTAGGAATTAGCCACGCAAGCGAACAGGGCCCCAATCCCGAGCCCGAAGCGGGGATCGACATGGATCGGTTTGATGAAGCAGGCCAGGAGGGCCACCGCCACCGAGATCAACAGGGCCTGAAACATCTTCACGAGCAATCCCCAGCCCTTGCGGTCGATGACGATCGCGAACCGGGGCTGCGACCAGGCGCCGCGCTGGTCAGGGGCGACTCCTGGGAGCCCGCGACTCGTCTGATAGCTGTGGGGGCTTTCCACGGCGTGAGAGCGGAGGATTTTGTAGCCGGTCATCGCCACCCGGGCGCTGACGGCGCTTGTGTCTTGATCGGGGACGAAGAGAAGATCCTGCCGGGGGTGGGCCGAGTTCTCGAAGGACGCCAGAAGGAGGTGGCGATCGAGGGGGAAGTTGACGATCCGGAAGGTTCTCGTGAACGAGAGCGTGAGGCGCTGAAGGACAAAATGCTCCCCGGCCTCGTGAATCTCGCGGAGGATCTTGCGGTCGGTGATCATGCCGTTGACGGCGATGAGGTGGTCGAAGGGGTCGAAGTCGAGGCCCCCCGCCGCATCGGGGTCGTCCTTCCAGCGACACCAGACATCAAGGACTCCCTTCCACTGGCTGTCATGGAGCGAGAAATCCTCCATCGTTTCCAGGTAAAACCCGATCGACACGCGGCGGGCTCGATCGGTGGGGACGTCCTCGGCGGGAGCCATGCCCGGATCGGGTGAGTTTGGATCGAGCGTGGCTTCCCAGGAGAGCCTCTCGAAGGTGCGTGACGCCCGCTGTTCCCAGGCGATGAGGAGCGCCGGACCGACGAACAGGACAACCACCAAGCCGACCCATGCCGCAAGCCAGTGCCGTCGGATCTCCCCGCGGCGGATCGGATCGTCGTTGCGGGGGGACGAGGACTTCATCACGGATGTCCTGAGGGAGGGAGCGGGGTGGAGACAGCGTCGGTCTGTAGCTGAGAAAGGGCCGTGCGGGCCTCGTCGGATGAGGGCATGTAGGCGATGGCCGACTCCAGCGCCGCCACCGCGGCGCTCGTGTCGATGTCGACGAGGGCCCGCCCGAGCTCGAGCCAGGCGGGGCCATAGCCGGGCTCGAGCTCGAGCAGCTCCCGGAAAACGTCCGCCGCCTCGGCATGACGCCCTTGGAGGGCGATGGCCCGGCCGAGTTGAAAGCGGATCTCCACCGCCCGCGGGTCGTACTCCACCGCCCGGCGGAAAGCCTTCTCGGCGGCGACGGCGTCTCCCTTTTGGAGTTGGAGCCGTCCTTCGACGAACAGATAGATCTCCGGATTCTCTTCCTCGATGCGGCGCGTGAGCGCGTCGGCTTCCGCAACCGCCCCCACCGACTCCATCTGCGACACGAGTTTGATCCGACTCCGCTTTCCCACCCGCCGCAGTGGCAATTCCGCGGCGAGCGGATCCTCAGGCCAGGGGGTGTCGGCGGGGAGGGAGGCGGCGGCGGTGAGGAGGCGCTCGGCCTCTTCACGCTTTCCCTGCCGGGCGGCGACCTGCGCGGCAAACTGCCGGGCGGCCCGGCGGGTCGAGGGATGATCGAGCGCTGTGCCCAGGGCCGCCAGGGCCCTGTCGGCATCGTCGGAAGTGAGGAGGAGCCGGGCCAGGCCGAGGCGTGCCCGGGCATGCTCTGGGGAAACCGCCAACAGCGATTCGTAGTCGGCCCGGGCCTCGTCCCCGCGGCCGAGCGTCACGAGCCACTCTGCGCGCAGCAAGCGCGGCCAGACGGCCTTGGGGTCGCGGCGGATCGCCTCCTCCATGAGCGTCACGCCGTCTGCGGGAGCGAGGTGGGAGCTGGCTGCCGCCGCGAAGAAAGGCCACCGCCAGGTGCGCTCGTCGAGCGCCGTCGCCCGACGGAAACACCCGACCGCCTCCCGGCCATAGGACTGCGCGTAGAGGACGAGGCCCAAATCGCCCCACGCCGCGGCCGATTCCGGCGTCATCCGCACCCGCGCCTCCGCATCGTCGATCGCCAGCACGACGAGCGGATCGGCACCGGCAAGATCGGGGCGGGGAATCGGGGGAGCACTCACCCACATCCACGCGGCGGTGGCGGCGGCAACGAGAGACCCACAGACGACAAGTTGCAGCCACCAGGGAAGCGCCTGAATCTGTGCCGACCAGGAAAGCGAACCGGAAGCCGGGCGGGGGGCGGTCGGCTGACTGGCACTGCCGGGAGGGGTAGCGCTGCCGGCGGGGACGGCGGAGGCGTGGGCTCGAAATCGATCCGCATGTCGACGGCTCATGGGGAAGTGCCCTCCCCCCGGCGGACGACGAGCGCCCGGTCAACGCTGCCGCCGGGGAAGCGCTCGCGCGTGCCGTCCGGCCAGAGGACGTCGATCTCGTCGATCGTCGTGGCGTCGCCGACCCCGAAATGGGCGCGCGGGTCGTGGCTGCTCAAATAGCTCGAGCCTGGTTGGAGGTGGCGCTGCCAGGCTTTCCCCCCGCCGGTGACCGTCACCACGGCGCCGATCGCATCGCGCGACAGTGCCGGATCGAGAGCGCGGACGGTGAGCCAGTGGCCGCGGCGCGGGGCGACGTTCTCGAGGAGCAGCACCCGGCCGGCGGTGGTACCGGCGACGAGGTCGACATCGCCGTCGTTGTCGACGTCGCCGGCGCAGAGGGGGCGGGCGACGTTGGCCCTCCCGCAGAAGGCACTGTTGGTGGCGGCAATCGACCGGAATCGCCCCGTGCCGTCGTTCTCGGCAAGCGCGTTGGGCTGGGCGTAGCGGAGCCAGAACGGCGGCACCGTCCCGGCTGGCGCGGGGGGGCCTGAGAAGACGCGGCCGTTGACCCAGGCGAGATCGAGGTCGCCATCGAGATCGAAGTCGGCCAGCACCGTTCCGAAGCCGGTCGATCGCTCGGCGCCGACGAGCCCCGCCGCGGCGCTCTGGTCGAGGAAGGCCCCCCGCGGCCCTTGCTTCCAGAGGGTGTGGGTCTCCATTTCGAGATGGGTGACGAACAGGTCGGAGAGGCCATCGGCGTCGACATCCCCCCACGCCACCCCCATGTTGGCGGCGGTGGCTCCGATGACCGTCAACGCGACGCCCCGGAGGACCGCTTCGTCGACGAACGTGCCGTCGTGGCGGTTGATCCACAGCCGGTTCGGCTGTTGGTCGTTGGCGACGAAGATGTCGTCCCAGCCATCGCCGTCGAAGTCGGCACAGAGCACGCCGAGGCCCGCGCCGGGGAGCGTGGCCAGGCCGCTCGACACGCTGACGTCCTCGAAGTGGGGCGTGCGGCCGCGGCCGGTGTTGCGGAACAGGGTCGCCGATGCGGAGGGAAACTCGGCCGGCGCGCAGAAGTCACGGGTGCCGTCCTGCGCGTAGCAGATGGAGCCGGCGTCGTAGACGACGTAGTTGGCGACGACGAGATCGAGCCAGCCGTCGCGGTCGTAATCGACGAAGCTCGACGAGCTTCCCCAGCCCCGTCCGGCCAGGCCGCTGTCCGCACTTGCATCGTGAAACCGTCCGCCGCCGTCGTTGACGAACAGCCGCAGGCCGCCGTATTCGCTCACAAACAGGTCGGGGAGGCCATCGTTGGTGACATCCCCGACCGCCACCCCTGACCCGAAGCCGGCCACGTCGACTCCCGACCCGGCCGAGACATCGCGGAACCGTCCGTCCGCTTCCTGGTGCCAGAGTCGATTGACCGAGGTCGACGCCGGGCCGGCGCCGTTGAGAAGATAGAGATCGAGCCGGCCGTCCTGGTCGAAGTCGATCAGCGCCGCGCCGTTCCCCATGCTCTGCGGCATGAAAAACGATCCTTCAGGACCGGGATCATTGACGCTGTCGAGCCCCGCCTCGAGGGCGCGCTCCACAAACCACGGGGCGGCTGCGGCGTAGCCAGGGGCGCCATCCGACGTCCGCGACGGTTCGCCGCGCTCGGCGCAGCCGGCAAGGAGGAGCGTGAGCACGAAGAGTGGGGAGAGCGCGCTGAGCGTTGTCTGTCGCATGGCTGCGGGGCCAGCGCCGCAGTGGCCCCCTCCGGCACGGAGGCGCCGGGGGCACCACGCCCCCTCTGCCCCTTCCGGCCGACCATCGTACCCAAACCCCGCCGCGATGCCGTGGCCGTGCGCGACTTGGGTCAGCCAGCCAGCGATCGCCAGCTTGCCGAGAGATCAGTCGGCGGGGGCCCAGTGGGCGACCGCGTCGGGCTTCGTGGCGACGAGGATCGCGCGGATCGCCTGCCGGTCCTCGGCCGAGAGGTGGTGAAAGCGCGGGCCGGGGTCGGCCGCGGTGAGCACGTCCCCGATCCGGGCCCAAAACCGGGCCCGGAGTTCAGCGGGGAGGGCGTCGAAGCTCCCGGAATAGACGAGGAAGCTGCAGGGATGGCGAAAGAGGCGGCGCTCGAGATCGAATTGCCGCAGCGATCGTCCCGCGGCGTCGGTCGGCCCGCGGGCGGCGAAGTCGGTCGCGAACGTCGTCGTCCCCTCGATCGGCCCGGTGAGCGGCGCCTCGTCGCAAAACAGGAAGCATTCCACGAGCGCCTTGGCGGCGCCGTCGAGGACGGTGTTGGTGCTCGGCCAGCGGTAGTCGGGGGCCTGATCGAGATCGCGGTTGAGCGCCGCCTCGCGGTGGAGGGCGGCCCTGACATCGAACGAGGCCCTGGTCAGCGCGTTGTGGGCGGCCGCCTGGTGGGCCAGGACGGAGAGCGCCACGAGGTCGCTCTGGTCGGTGAGATAGCCCTTCGGGCCGAAGCGGTCGCCGAGATCGGTGACGTTGAGGCCTGAAGGATCGGCGTCAGCGGCGGTCGCCGGTCGGTCTGGGTAGGTGACGTTGCCGAGGTGTCGCTGCGCGCCGTGACGGCCGGTCACATACCAGCCCCCCCAGCGGTCGGCGAGGGCCGTCGAATCGTCGACCCGGTGCGATCCGGCGGAGAAGATCGGCTGGCCGCTGGGCGACGGATAGACCGAGCGGACGATATGGCCGGGGACGCCGCGGGTCTGCGAGCCTCCATGGCAGAGGAGGCAGTCTTCGGTGCGGCGCTCGAAGCGGGGCCGCTCCCCCGGCACCTGCTCCATCGAATAGAAGACCGTCCCCAGCGCGGGATCAGCCACCGACACCTCCACCACTTCCCCCGTCCGCACGTAGCCGACGTAGACGTCGTCGTTGAAGTAGAGGGCGCGGGGGTTGCGCGGGCTGATCCGCGTCTGCTGGAGACTCGTCTTGGAGAAGACGAGTGTCTGGCTCGACGTCGGCACCTCGAGTGCGCCGAGGACACTCCCCAGCCAGCCGGCTGAGTCGTCCCAGGCGAGCCTCGTCTCGCCTGAATCGAGGCGGGTCTGGAGACGCGAGATGGGGTTGTCGGGGGTTGAGGCGGAATAGAGGATCGGCGCGAGTTCGAAGTCGTCTTCTGCCGCGGCGAAGCTCATCGAGAGCGCAAAAGTAACAGACAGCGCCAGGAACATGAGCGTCCTCACCGCGACTTGGCCGGCTTGCCTCCGGGGAAGCCGCACAGCGGCACGCTCGACGAAGGCTCGGCGAGCACTTCGGCGAGCGTCGTCGTCGAGAAGGCGTCTTCCATGGCTGCCAACGCGTTGTCGAGGCGGCGGTGGAGCGGGCAGAGGTTCGTGCCGTGGCTCGCCAGACCGAGCGGGCAGGTGGTGATCCGCTGGATCGGATCGACCGCCTGAACGATCTCCAGGATCCGCAGCTCCCGGGGCGAGCGGACGAGCGTGAAGCCTCCCCCCACGCCGCGCCGGCTGGAGACGATGCCTCCCCGGACGAGGGCCTGCATCACCTTGGCGAGATAGGCCACCGGCACGAGCGTCGCCTCGGCGATCTGGTCGACGGTGCGCGGTTCGTCCGGCGAGGTGGCCAGATAGGTCGCGGCCCTGAGGGCGTATTCCACGGTCTGCGAAAGCATCGTCGCCCCAGGAGTGAGAAAGCCAGCAGGTCATGGTGTTGCTCCCCGACGGGGTGCCAGTGAGGAACGACCTCGGATACCCAAAAGAGGATGCTAACGTCCATTATTGTCGGCTCTGGACCCTGGGGCAATGGAGGGATCTCGGCCGCCGCGCCGGTCGCGACGCGGGTCATGGCCCGGAGCGTGTGCGCCCGTCGTTCCCGTCCCGGTAGCGGGGGTCAAGGCACGCGGATCAGCGGCCGCGTCGCGGGGAGGAGGGTGGCAAACGACAGCCGGGCGTTGTTGCCGGCCTGATCGGTGATCCAGTTGCCGGCCGACAGCGCCACGAGGCTGCTCAACCCGATACCGCCAGGCGCCTTGTCGCCGGCCTGGATCTTGTAGCTGAAGACGAGCGTCTTCGTGCCGCTGCCCGACTCGTAGCTCGCACGGCGCTTCACCGCGCCGAAGGCGAGTTCGATGAAGGGGGTCATGTTTGGCCGCAGTGCGGGAGGTCCGCTGAACGGGCTTACGAAAACGTTCTCGGAGAACGTCACGCGGAAGGTGAGCGTGTCTCCGGTCTTGTACGTGCCGGCGGACGGGAGCGTGATGCCGGTAATCGAGGGCGCGACGTTGTCGAGGGTGAACGAGAACAGGGTCGACGGCGACACGTTACCGGCCTGGTCGGTTTGCCGGACCTCGACGACGTTGAGACCCTGGCTCGGCGTGAAAGAGGCCAGCCAGGCGCCGACGCTGGGGTAGGAGTGGCGGTACTCGACCTTGGCGCCGGTCTCGAAGGGCGCCGCTGCAGTGATCGTTCCGATCGTCGTCTGGCGATCCGTCGCACTCGTGCCGGTGTCGCTGACGAGCTTCACCTGCGGGGCGGCAGGCTTGGTGGTGTCGAGTGTGAAGCCGACCACGGACTGGTTCGAGACGTTTCCGGCGAGGTCGATCTGTCGGACGGTCACGGTGTTTGACCCCTCGACAGCGTTCACGGGAAGCGTCAGCACCGCGGAAGCGAGCGGATCGGTCACGAGTTGTTCAGCGGCGAGGCGGAATCCGATCGACGCCGAAGAGTACTGTGCGATCGCGTTGACGAATCCGCCGTTCGGGCTCGAGAGCGACCACGGGCTCGAGAGGTAGCTCGACTCGAAGTAGGCCTTGCCTCCGGCGGCGCCGGTGAGATCCTGCCACTCGGAGACGTTCCCGAGCATGTCGTAGGTGCCGTACGCGCTCGCCCGGCCATTGCTCCCCACGGAGGTGAAGATACCGGTGACGCCGTTCCACGACGCCGCATTTCCGATGTTTGCGGAATTGCCCGTCGCAGGCGTTGCGCCGGAGAGCGTGCCGGCTCCGGAGGCGGTCGCGCTCGCGGACGAGGGGTCGACGTTGGTCTGGGTGGCCCACTTCCAATACCCGGCCGTCTGGCTGCCGCCCTTGTACAGCGCGGCCTTGTACCACTGGCTGGCGGTCGGAATGAAGAACGAGGCACCTGCGTTGCGGCCGGGGAAGCTGTACCCGAACGACGCGGCCGTGAGTGTGTAGGCACCGTCGAGGATTGCGGCGCGGCCCGCGGCGGAGGTGGCGTACGTCCTTGCTCCGGCCTGGAGCCAGTTGGCGACACGTGCCGCATCGAACCAGCTCACGTACACGACCGGCTTGTCGGCCATGTTCGTCCGCACCGAATACTTGCTGCCCGCTGCCGCCGCGGCTGTGAACGTGATGCCTCCGTGAGCCGTCGATCCCATGAGCGGGTCGTACACGGTGTCGCTCGCCAGCCCCGGCAGGCCGTGGTTGGTGCCCTGTGGATCGACCGCATTGAGGAACGCGGCGTACTGGGAGTTCGTGAACTCGTTTTGCTGGATGCGGTAGGCCTGCGTGACCGCGCCGCGGCCTCCGTAGCCGTCGGCCGGATCGGCGGCGTTGCCGGTGTCGCCGACCGCCACCCAGCCGACGTCGTGTGCGGGCTGGCCGTCGGTCGTGATCCACGTTGAGCCGCCATCGAGCGAGTACTGCACCAGCGCACCGCCGCGGCGATCGACGGTGACGAGCCCGACGTTGGTGAGATTGTCGGTGGTGCTCGTCCCGGAGTCGACCAGGAGCGACCCCGCGGGGGTGGGGGCCAAGCCCAGCCAGGTGAAGTCGAACGAGCCCACCGGCGACACGTTCCCGGCACGGTCGGTCTGACGGATCTGGAAGGCATTGCGGGCGTTCCGCACGGGGGTCAACGTTGCGCCCCAGGCTCCTCCGCCGACGCGGTACTCGATCCGCGCCCCGCCCTCCACCGCGGCATACACCAGCCGCTCGTCGCTGGTCACGCGGTCGCTGGGACTCGCACCGGTGTCGGCGAAGAGCTGCGGAACAGGGGTCACCGGAGCCACCGTGTCGTACGTGAACCCGAGAAGCGCGCTGGTGGAGACGTTGCCCGCGAGGTCGGTGACGCGGAAGACGAGGTTGTTGGTTCCCTGCTCGAGCGACGGACGCAGGTCGGTGAGCGTCAGCGGCGCGCCGTCCGGCGAAGTGCCGGAAGCCAAGGTCGACCAAGCCGACGTGCCGGCCTTCCGCACCTCGAGGACGTAGCCCCGTTCGGCGAGCGACACGTTGACGCGGCCGTCGGAGGTGACCCAGTCGCTGGCGTCGACCCCGGTGTCGGCCACGAGGCTGACGACCGGCTCGGCCGAGACGGTGTCGAGGACGAAGGCGACCTCGTCGGACGCCGGCGACGCGACGTCGCCGATCCTCTGACGCACCCGGACGCTCACGTCGCCGTCGGTCGGGGCGTAGGTCGGAGACCATTCCCCGCCGTCGATCGAGTACTCGACGGTGGCGCCGGTCACGACTCCCGAGACCGTGAGGCGGGAGTCGTTGGTGTTGCGGTCGGTGTCCGAGGAACCGCTGTCGTACGTCAGGCTCACCGTCGGCGCCGCCAGATCGCGGGTGTCGATGGCGAGTGCCGGCGCGAGGGCCCCGGCGACGTTGGGATTCCCGGCGTCGTCGGTGAATCGGGAGGCTGCCACGCCGACGGATCCGGTGGCGGCGATACCCGGCGTGGGGACGAAGGTGGCGGTGAAGACGGTTCCGGATCCGCTGAAGCCGACGAGCGATCCGCCCACGACGTCGACGTCTTCGGCGGTGAAGTCGGTCGCAAGCTTGGAGAGGGTGAAGGTGATGGCAGCGGTCTGACCGACGCCGAGGGACGAGCGGTCGGACTCGATGGCGACGGTGGGCCGGGTGGTGTCGAGCGTGAAGTCGAAGGGCGCGGTCGCGGAGACGTTTCCGAAGGAGTCGGTCTGCCGGACGAGGACGGCGTTGGGCCCTTCGGCTGCGGTGAAGGACGTGGTCCAGGTGGCACCCGTGTCGACGGAATACTCGACGACGGCGCCCGTCTCGATCCCGGTGACGGAGAGCGATCCATCCCGTGTCACCCGATCGACGGCGCTCGAGCCGGTGTCGTCGAGAAGAGACACGACGGGCGCCGGAAGGTCGACACGAGACACCAGCGACGTCAGCAGCGCGGTCTGATCGATCGTGAAAGACCGATGGGTCGGGAGCGTCGTGCCGGAGACGGCGTCGAACGAGCCCGAGGCAGACTGGTGGCCGAGGAGGTCGAAGCGGATGCCGGAGGTCGGTGGGACGTAGCTCCCCGCCTTCACGGCGAGCGTGCCGCCGCGATTGACGCTGCCCTGAACGGCGATGCGGTCGGCCGACGGTCCATCGACGTCGATCTCGAGACTGCCGCCGGCAGCGAGGGTGAGATCACCGTTGATCGTGAGCGTGCCGATGCTCCCCACCCCTCCCGGCAGGATCGTGCCGGTGCTGGTCACGTTGGCCGCGATCGTGCCGTTCCCCCCGAGAGCGCCTCCCGTGATCATCACGTCGCCGATCGGATCGAGGATGCCCCCGTCGAGCGTCGTCGAGCCAGCGGTCTGGACGTAGGCCCCGGTCGGGGCGAGGGTGCCACCGATGCCGACGCTCACGGTGCCCTGATTGGTCGCCAGATTGCCGCTGAGCGTGCCCTGTCCGACTTCGATCGTGCCGAGATTGTCCCAGTCTTGAGCCGTCGCGGAGATCGCAAGCGTCTCGGCGTAGGAAACGGCGAGCGTGCCTTCGTTGCGGAAAGTCGTGGGAGCGACGGTGATCGTGCCCGGTCGCGGAGCCCCGCTGTCGATCACGCGCAGGCGAGTGCTTCCCGAGAACAGCTCCAAGGCGTTGACTAGGGCCTGGGCCTTCACGGCGACGAAGGAGACGTGGATCGCGCCGGTCGAGTCAGCAGCGACGTCGATGTCGCGCACGATCGCCTTGCCGGCGCCACCGGCGGCCGCGAGGATTTCGAAGTCGGCGAGCTTCCGTTCACCGTTGACGTCGACGTGGAACTGACGGGTTCCGATGACAGCCGTCGAAGAAACCTCGCCGAAGTGAAGGCGGACGCGGTAGGTCTCTCCGGGCACGAGTCCGTCGAGCGTGTAAGAGAAAGGCGCGGTCGTCCCAAAGCCTCCGAAGCGAACGGTCGTGTACGCGAAGGCGGGCAAGGGATCGGCGACGGCCGAGAGATCCCAAATCGAACTTCCGAAAGTTGCCCTGCCACCGACCGCGGTGTCGACTTCGAGGCCGGTGTCGAATGAGAGAGCGCCATCCGCGGCGATTCGGCCCTGATTGACGAGTTCGATCGGCGCGGAGGAGAGCCCGCTGATCGTGCCGCTGTTGCCGTGGATCGTGATGCCCGGTCCGACGGTGAGCTTCTCGCCCTCCGCACCGCTGCCCGAGATGCGGATGT
>CAJAYZ010000191.1 GCA_903949225.1 uncultured Planctomycetaceae bacterium | reverse complement strand
CCCCCGAGGCCGACCGGCGCACGCTCGCCCGCCGCGTCGCCCTCGATCTCACCGGGCTGCCGCCGGAGCCGGCCCTCGTCGAGGCGTTTGTCGCCGACCGCTCCCCCGACGCCTACGAGCAACTCGTTGATCGGCTGCTCTCGAGCCTCGATTGGGGCGAGCACCGCGGCCGCTACTGGCTCGACTACGCCCGTTACGGCGACACCAACGGCATCCACATCGACAACTTCCGCGAGCTGTGGGCCTACCGGCAGTGGGTTGCCAACGCGTTCAACCGCAACATGCCGTTTGACGAGTTCACGATTCTCCAGCTCGCCGGAGATCTCGTGAATGCAGAGACGCCGTCGCTGCCGCGCGAGACGCAGCTCGACAACCAGATCGCCAGCGGCTTCAACCGCTGCAACATCACGACGAGCGAAGGGGGTGCGATCGACGAGGAATACCGCGTCATCTACTGCCGCGACCGGACCGAGACGACCTCTGCGGTGTGGATGGGGCTGACGACGGGCTGCGCCGTCTGCCACAACCACAAGTTCGATCCGTTCTCGCAGAAGGAGTTCTACGAGCTCTCGGCGTTCTTCAACAACACGACCCAGCCGGCAATGGACGGCAACGTCCACGACACGCCGCCGATCGTGCCGGTGCCGAAGCCGGACGATCTTCCCCGCTTCACGCAGCTCGAGCAGGAGCTCCCCGCGGCGCGGGCCGCCGTCGAGGCGCGAAAGAGCTCGGCCCGGCCAGAGTTCGATACCTGGATTACTGCGGCCACTGTCGACACCGTTCGCACATTGCTTCCCCAAGACGCTCCTGTCGCGGAGCTGGCGCTCTCCGAAGGGCAGGGGAGCGTCACGAAGGTGAAGCTCGCCGGCGCCGACAGCGACCTCGCCCTCACCCCCGAGACGACCTGGCAGGCCGGCCCTCCCGGCACCCAGGGGCTGCTCCTCAACGGCAAGGCGGCCGAGCTGCCGAGCCTCGGCGACTTCGAACATGATCAGGGCTTCAGCCTCTCCTTCTGGGTCCGCCCGCCGGCCAATGACACCGCCTATGCCGTCGTCGCCCGGATGGACGTCGCCAACGCCCACCGCGGCTGGGATGCGTGGATCCAGGGCCGCCGCCTCGGCATGCACATGATCCATGCCTGGCCTGACGACGCGATGAAGGTTTCGGCCAAGGATCAGCTCCCCGCCGATGCCTGGACGCAGGTCGCGATCACCTATGACGGCTCGGGCCGCCCCGAGGGGATCAAGGTCTTCTACAACGGCAAGCTCCAAGGACTGAACATCGAGACGAACGCCTTCAAGAAGAACACGATCAGGAACCAGGTGCCGTTCACGATCGGCAGCCGGTCTCCCGGCACCCCGGCCCACGCCTGCGGCTTGGCGGGGCTTTCCGTGTGGGGCCGGGCGCTTGCCGACGGCGAGATCGATGGGCTCACTCGAGGCCAGGCGCTCGCCGACATCGTCCGCCTCGATCCCGCCGCCCGCCCCGCCGCGGCCGGCCCGCTCTATGACTGGTGGCTTGCCACCGCCGACGAGCCCTTCAAGGCCGCCACGACCAAGTCCGCGGCCCTCGACGCCGAGCAGGCGGAGATCCGCCGCCGCGGGACGGTGGCCCATGTCATGAACGAAAAGCCGGAGATGGCGAAGGCGTTCGTGCTCGCCCGCGGCGAGTACGACAAGCGTTTGGACGAGGTCCAGCCCAACACCCCCGCCGTCCTCCCCGGCTTCCCGGAGGGGGCGCCCCGCAACCGGCTCGGCCTCGCCCGCTGGCTGCTGCTGGCCGATCATCCCCTCACCAGCCGGACGACGGTCAACCGCTTCTGGCAGGAAGTCTTCGGTACGGGGCTTGTCCGCTCGAGCGCTGACTTCGGTGTCTCGGGTGAGGTCCCCAGCCATCCCGAGTTGCTCGACTGGCTAGCGGTGGAGTTCCGCGAGACGGGCTGGAATGTGAAGCGGCT
>CAJAYZ010000190.1 GCA_903949225.1 uncultured Planctomycetaceae bacterium | reverse complement strand
TCCCGGGCCGGTCGGTGATCACATGGACGTCGCTCACCTTCCCGATCGCCCCGCCGCGGAGGAGTTCCACGAGCCGGAGGTAGCCGGGATGCTCGTGGTTTTGCGTCCCCATCTGGGTCGCCAGCCCCTTCTCGGCCGCGAGCTTGGCAACGAGCCGCGCCTCCTCGACGGTGTGGGTGAGGGGCTTCTCGCAGTAGACATGGAGGCCGCGGCGGAGGGCGCGGATAGTGGCCGGGGCGTGGTGGTGGTCGGGGGTGGAGATGACGACGGCGTCGAGCTTCTTGTCGGCAAGCATCGCCCGGTAGTCGGTGAATCGGGCGGCGGCCGGGAACCGGCCCGCAGCGGCTCCGAGGGTGGCCGAATCGACGTCGCAGAGGGCAACGATGTTCTCCCCCGCCACCGCATCGAGGTTTGAGCCGCCGCGGCCGCCAACGCCGATGACGCCGATGTCGAGCCGGTCATTGGCCCCGAGGACGCGGCGACTGCCGGTCGAGATCGTGAACAGGGCCGGCGCGGCCAGCGTTGAAGCGCGGAGCATCGACCGCCGCGAGAGCATTCTTCTCACCACAAAACACCCCTCTTTGCCAGGTCGTCTCTGTGCAGCCGCGGGAACGAACCCCGCGGCGTCAACGCTTCTCGATCCGGTAGACCGCCTTGTCGGTGCGGAGGAAGAGCGCGGGCCCGACCGCGATCGGCGTGGCCATGATCTCGCCGTCGAGTTGGTTCGTCGCCTCGACGTGGAACTCCTTCCCCGGCGTGAGGATGAACGTCTGCCCCTCCCGATTGCCGACCCAGATCCGCCCGTCGGCATACAGGGGCGACGAACAGAAATTGCCGCCGAGCCGCTCGCTGAAGCGGACCTCACCCGAATCGGCGTCGAGGCAGGTCGCCACCCCCTTGTCGCTCACCATCACGATCTCGTCGCCGACGAGGATCGGCGAGGGGATGTTCGGAACGCTCTTCTTCACGCGCCAGGCGATCTCGGGAAGGGCGTCGCCGGAGGGGAGCTTCACGGCGAGGAGCTCCGGCTGCATGAAGCTCGTGCTGATGTAGGCCATCCCATGGCCGACGATCGGCCGGGGAACGATCGAGAACCCGAGCACGCCATAGGCCTGCTTCCAGAGTTCGCGGCCATCTTCGGGATCGTAGGCATAGAGCCAGTCGGCGCCGGTCGAGAGAAGGACCGGGCGGCCGCCGATCTCGGTGACGATCGGCGTGCCATAGGCTTTCTTGAGCTGGGGCTCTGGATTCCGCTCCCCCGATCGCTCCGTCTTCCAGGCCACGGCGCCGGTGGCTGTGTCGAGGGCGACGACGTACTGCTGATCGCTCCCGTCGCAGTCGAAGATCAGTCGGTTTTCGAAGAGCACCGGCGTGCCACCGGCGCCGTTCTCGTGCTTGATCTTCTGGAGCGTGTGCGACCAGACGATCTCGCCGGAGGCCGCATCGACGCACGCCGTGCCGTTGGTGCCGAAGTGGCAGTAGAGCCGCCCGCCGTCGAGGATCGGCGAGGGGGAGGCGTAGGAGTTGAGCGAGTGGATCGGATCGGGCTGCGACTGGCGGAAGAGCTCGATGTCGTGGAGCACCTTCCCGCTCGTGGCATCGAGGCAGACCGCCCGCAGGCTTACCGGCCCCGACACCTGGAGTGACGAGGAGTTTTCCACGTTCGCCAGCCGTTCGGCCTTCTCAGCCTCCGAGAGGGGCGTTTCCACAGCCGTTGTCAGCCACAGTCGACCGTCAGCGAGCACCGGGCTCGACCAGCCCTTCCCCTCGACCGGCGTCTTCCAGACGACGTTCTCACTCTCGCTCCACGCTAGGGGGAGACCCTTGGCTGCCGGGGCATGCCCCTGCCCAGCGGGCCCGCGCCACTGGTTCCAGGAGGGAAGAGCCTCGGCCACAGCGCTGTCGCTTGTCAGCGCCGTGAAAAGTAGGGCCACCGTCAGCATCGAACATCCGCGCCTACGCATTGATCTCCCTCGCAGTCAGGTCTTCTTGTTGGCCTCGTATCGTCCATTCAACGGGCCGGGGGGGCAAACGGGAGCTTCCCGTTGCCCCTGGGCACGAGGGCAGGCTTGGGGCCGGTGCGCTCGTAGACACGGACGTAATCAACTTCCATCTCGGCCGGGAACGGTGTCGTGGCATCGGGATTTCCGAGAAACTTTCCACCGACGGCGAGATTGATCAGCACCTGGAACGGCTTGTCGAACGGCGCTGGCCAGGGATTGAGATCGGCTTCGGCTTGCGGGGCAACGCCCCCCTTCTCGTCGGCCCGGCCCGTGCTCCACCACGAGTTCATCGTGGCATACACCTTGCCGTCGACCTCCCAGTGCATTTCGCCGGGGTTCCATTCGAGGGCGTAGACGTGAAAGTCGGCGATCGAGCCTGCGTCGAAGAAGTGCTCGCCGACGGTGAACGTGTTGGCGGGCCAGCGGCCGCCAAAGTGGAGCGCGCCTTGGATCCGCTTCGGCTCCTGCCCCTTCGTCTCGAGGATGTCGATCTCCCCCGAGGCCGCCCACCCGCCATACTCGCTCCCTTCCGGCAGCAGCCACAGCGCCGGCCAGATTCCCTGGCCGAGCGGCAGTTTCGCTCGGAACTCAAAGCGCCCGTAGGCTTGGCTGAAGAGATTCGTGCCATCCTTGGCCCGGGTCCGCAGCCGGGCCGAGGTGTAACCGAAGCCGTCGCGCGATTCTTTGAGCGCCCGGATGTGGAGCGAGCCCCCCTTCACGAAGGCGTTGTCGGGATCACGCGTGTAGGACTGGAGTTCGTCGTTGCCCCAGCCGTGGATCCACTGCTTCGCGTCGTAGTTGTAAAAGCCGTTGCCGACGTCGAAGCCCCACTTGCTCTCATCGATCGCCTCCCCGGCGAACTCGTCGTTCCAGGCGAGCTT
Source organism: uncultured Planctomycetaceae bacterium (assembly GCA_903949225.1). Taxonomy (GTDB): domain Bacteria; phylum Planctomycetota; class Planctomycetia; order Pirellulales; family UBA1268; genus QWOP01. Next base: position 4,615 of record CAJAYZ010000190.1, on the reverse strand, counting down.
CCAACCGGCGGGCGCCGGCGGGACCGAGGCCTGCTCGGTAGCCGCAGGTTCCGCGGCTTCAATCGGCAGGGCGAGAAGCGATGCGGCGACGATCATGGCCGCGCAGCGGCCGGTTGCGACAAGGGAGGAACTGACGGAGCAGGACATGAACGTGGTTCCGGAGGAAATCGGTCGGCATCCGGCAGATGGAAAATCACTCGATCGACGGAGGCACTTTCGGGAGGACGACGATCAGAAAGGTGGCGATTGGGCCGAGGAACAGCGAGAAAAACCACCACAAGAGGCCGCTGCGATTCTTCGCCTGGGCGAGCCCGGCGTTGATCAGCGACAGCGTGCTCATACCGACGAAGAAGACGCCTGTGTCCATCGAGCCGATCCTGTTCATGGTTGGGCTGTCCGGGCTTCGACGCTGCGGCGGTGGGCGGTGAGCCCTTCGGTGTCGGCGATCCGGGCGATGTCGGCGGCGATCGCGTCCAGATCGGCCCGGGCGAGATGGATCACGCTTCCACCGCGGAGAAACTCGTTGGCCGACAGCCCGGCGGCAAACCGGGCGGTGCCGCCGGTGGGAAGGACGTGCGATGGACCGGCGGCGTAATCCCCCGCCGCCACCGGGCTCCAAGGGCCCAAGAACGCGGCGCCGGCGTGGCGGATCGAGGCCAGCGTCGCCTCGGGATTGGCCGTGTCGATCGAGAGGTGCTCGGCAGCGAGCTCGTCGGCCAGGGATGCCGACTCGGCATCGTCAGCCGTGACGACGATCCCACAGAAGCGCTCGAGGCTGTCACGCGTGAGGTCGGATCGCTCGAGGACGGCAAGCCGGCGGACGAGCGCGTCGGCGACCGCGTCGGCGAGCCGACGCGAGGCGGTCAGGAGGATCGCCGAGCCGGGGGAGTGCTCCGCTTGGGCGAGCATGTCGGCGGCGATGTACTCGGGATGCCCCTGTTCGTCGGCCACGATCACGATCTCGCTCGGGCCGGCGATCGAGTCGATCGAGACGGTGCCGAAGACGTGCTGCTTGGCCAGGGCCACGAAGAGGTTGCCTGGGCCGACGATCTTGTCGACGCGGACAAGACCGCCGCTCCCCTGCTCCGCCGGGAAGCCGTGAGCGAGCGCCGCTACGCCCTGGGCACCACCGCACCGGGCCACCTTCGTGACGCCGAGTTCGTGGCAGGTGGCGAGAACGTGAAGATTCTCCGAGCCATACTTTGTCGGCGGGGCGACGACGACGATCTCACCGACGCCTGCCACCTGCGCTGGCACGACGGTCATGAGGAGTGTCGAGGGGTAGGCCGCTGCCCCGCCCGGCACGCAGACGCCAACCCGGTCGAGCGGGAGATAGCGTTGGCGGAGCGACCCGCCGCCCGCCAGTGGCACGCTGACGTCGTGGGAGAGGATCGCCTTTTGGAATCGCTCCACATTGGCTCGGATGCGGCGCACCGAGTCGAGAAACTCCCCACCGACCTCGCGGTGGGCGGTAGCGAGGGCCTCTGGCGCCACAAACAGGCCGTCGCGGGGGATGGCGATACCATCGATCCGGCGCGTGTAATCGAGGACGGCGTCGAGACCCTTGGCAGCGACGTCGGCACAGATCCGTTCCACGACCTGCTTCGGCGAGAGCGGCTCACCGAAGACGTCGATGGTCTTCTGCCTTCCGGCGGGGCTGATCACGTCCCCCTGGGAGACAAGTTTTCCGCGCAGCGCCTCGAGGCGGGCCCGCCCCTCGGGGAGCGTCAGATCGATCCGGGCACAGGGGGCGGCGCTCGTCATGGGTGGTGGTCGGAAGGGGGAGCGGTTGCGGGGCAATCGCTCAATCTTACCCGACCTCCCGCCCCGCCACAGGTCAGGGGCTGGCAGCGACCATCACAGGCCCGGCGTCGCGCCCGAGCCAGCGATTGGCGATCCAATTTTCGGCCGGCGCCTCCGGCGTCGCGGTCGAATCGGCGAAGATCCGCGTGAGGATTTTGCTGCTCCGGGCAACGAGTGGCAGCGCCGCATCGGCAGGAGCACGGCCTGCAAACGCACCGGCAATTCCGACCCCCTTCGCCCCGCCCTGTTCTGCGAGCCGCGGGTCGATCGCCACGGCCCGGCCCAACGCCGTGGCCGCTGCCGTCCCCTTCCCGGCCGCCGTGAAGGCGATCGCCTGACGGAGGAACGTATCGGGTTGATCGGGGGCGATGCTCGCGGCACGGCGGTAGGCGTCGATCGCCTTGGCAAGCTTCGCCGGTTCATCGACTGCAGCGCGAAGGTGCCGATCGCCGAGGGCGACAAGCCGAGCCGCCCGGGCTCTCGCTGGCGCGTTGCTTGTGCGGATCGCGACCTCGACGGCCGCGTCGATCGCCGGAGCACCGAGGAGCCCGCGCCCGACGGGCAGCCGGCTGATCGGTGCGGCGCTGGCAAACGGGATCGCCCAGCCGGGGGCCGGGCCGCGATTCCAGCCCCGGGCAGGGCCGCGGTTCCATCCCCATGCCGGGCCACGGTTCCAGCCGCCGTACCAGGCTCCAACGCCTCCGAAGCGGGCACCCCCCCAGCCACTGCCGATCCAACCGGGCCCACCCCAGCCACCGCCCCACACCGGAGCACTCCAAGCCGGAGCACACCAAGCAGGAGCACATCCGCCCCACACCGGAGCACCCCAGACAGGGCCACAGCCGCCCCAGCCGCCAAAGGCGGGGACACCGAAGACCGTCGTGCCCGACCAAAAACGCGTGCCGCCGACCGCGAAGCCGGTGCCGTAGGAGACGTTGCCGATCACCGGCCAACAGGGAACGCCCCAGCCATAGCCACCCCAGCTGCCACCGCAGCCGAGGCCGCCGCCCCCCCAGCCTCCAAAGCCGCACTGGCCAAAGCGTCCGTGGCCGAATCCATAGCCACCGTGGCAGCCACCGTGATGGCCATCAAACGCCCGGGCCTCCCGGGGCGCGGTGCCGATGGCACACGCGGCGACCACGAGGAGACCGAACAGGAGGCGACGTGCGACGGTGCGACGGGACATGGGAAGCTCCGCGATCGGGATGATCAGAGCGTCGAGACAACTTCCGGCATTCTACGGCTACTCCACCTCGGAAAGCGAGGAATCGTCAACGCCCCGGGCCGTTCCCCATGTCGGCCTGACCGAGGAGCCGGCGGAGGGCCGTCATTGCCACCTCGCCAAACTGCCGCGGCGGCACATGCCAGAGGGCGGGGTTCATCAGTTCCACGCTCACGGCGCCCGAGTAGCCGATTCTGGCCAGTCTGGCGAGGAGGGGCTGCGGCGACGACGAGCCCTCGCCGGGGAGGATCCGCTCGGCGTCGCTGGCCATCTCTCGCGGAACATCAGCCACGTCCGAGAGCTGGACATGGAAGAGGTTGGTGGCGGTGAGGAGGCCGAGGTCGGCTTCCTTGCTCGGCCCCATCGTGAAGTGGTGCCAGTCGAGGCAGAGGCCGAGGGCTGGATGCCCCACCTGGTCGACGAGGGCCACGGCCGACTGGAGATTGTTGGGGAAGCTCGCCCGGGCATCGAACTCCAGCGCCAGCTTGACCCCTGCCTCCGCCGCCAAGCCGGCGGCTGTGGAGAGGTTTGCCGCCATAACGCCAAGGTCAGTCGTCGAGAGCGGCGCGAACGCATCGCCGGCGACGACGAGGACCGGAATGGAAAGCCCGTGGCAGAGCTCAAGCCGGTGCCGGAAGAGCTCCCAGTGGGCTTCTCCCGCCGCGCCGTCGGCGGTCAACAAGCCCCCTTGATAGCTCGCTGCCAACACCTTCATCCCCGACGAGGCGAGGAGGTCGCGGAGGGATTCCGGGGATCCGGCCTCGAGGACGCGCTCGGCGTGTCCGAGCCAGAGATCGATCGAGTCGCAGTGGCCGGCGGCGTAGTCGGCCAGGATCGTGGGCAGATCGGCATTGAGAGAGCAGACGGTGCCGACAGCGGGGATCGCCGCGATCGAAAGCCCGGGCTCCGCGGTGGCGGTCATCGGAGACGGTCCCGGAGCATGTCGACGACCTCGGCCACCGCGACGCGGTCCTGCGTGAGGGAGTCGCGGTCGCGGAGGGTGACGGTGCCGTCGGTGAGCGTCTGGCCGTCGATCGTCAGGCACCAGGGCGTCCCCGCCTCGTCCTGCCGGGCATACCGCCTGCCGACCGAGCCCTTCTCGTCGTAGTAGGCGGGCATGTGGGCCTTGAGCTTGCGGTAGAGGTCGATGGCGACTTCCGGCATGCCGTCCTTTTTCACCAGTGGCAGCACCGCGACTTTGAGCGGAGCGAGGCGCGGATGAAGTTTGAGAACGGTGCGGCTGCGCGGCTTGCCATCCTCATCGGGCACCTCGTCCTCGTGGTAGGCGTCGCAGAGGAAGGCGAGCACCGCCCGGTCGGCCCCAGCCGAGGGCTCGATGACATGGGGCACGAAGCGCTCGCGGGAGATGTCGTCAAAGTAGGAGAGATCCTTGCCGCTCCCCCGGTGACGCGGCTTGCCGTCAGGCCCCTGCTCGACGACGAGTTGGCCATCCTGGCGGACAAGCTTTCCCTCCATGTGGCTGCGGAGGTCGAAATCACCGCGGTGGGCGATCCCTTCGAGCTCGCCGAACTCCCCCGGCGCGAGGAACGGGAAGGCGTATTCGATGTCGGCGGTGCCGACGGAATAGTG
>CAJAYZ010000189.1 GCA_903949225.1 uncultured Planctomycetaceae bacterium | reverse complement strand
GACATCGCCAGTGCCACGAGACTGGATCGCGAACAGTCCCACCAGGATCAGGCAGGTGATCGGGACGACGAATTCCTTGAGGGCAGGGCTGGCAACCGCGAGCCCCTCCACCGCCGACAGCACCGAGATCGCCGGGGTAATCACGCCGTCGCCATAGAGAAGCGACGCGCCGATGACCGCCAGGAGCGTCATCCCCGAGACGCCGCCGATCCCGCCGGCGGAATGGCGGAATCGCTCCGGCACGAGCGCCAGCAGCGCCAGAATCCCCCCTTCGCCGCCATGGTCGGCACGCATCACGAAGAAGACGTACTTCACCGTGACGACGAGGAGGAGCGCCCAGAACATGAGCGAAAGCACTCCGAACAGGTCGGTCCGGTCGACCATGCCGCCATCGGGCGCGGCGACATGGAGACACTCCTTGAGTGTGTAGAGGGGACTGGTGCCGATGTCACCGTAGACCACGCCGAGGGAGAGGAAAGACAGTTGCAGGATCTCCGCTGTCGTGGCGGAACGATGCGATCCATGAGCGCTTCCACTGCCTGCGTGCATTCGATGTCTCCTCGGACTGCCGATCTACCCGCTTCCGACCGATGCGGGGAGCAACGGCCAATTGAGGTGTGTGTGACGCGATCCTTACGCGATCGTTCCGACGGTCGTCACCGACAGGCCAAGTCACACCATCGCGACAAGGGCGAGCCAACGGCCGCCCCTGCGGTGCATGGCCGTGGCCAACCAGCGTCGCAGCAGAACTGCTCCCCCAGCGTCGACTCCGCCCCACGCGTTGGCCGGCGACCGAGCTTTGGAGTCTGCGACAACCGAGACCGATCGTCCGCCGCGATGCCCTCGCACCACGGCTTTTTGACCGCTGTGAAATTACCCCAGACAGACCCTCGGGGGCAATGGCTTGGCGACGTCCGGCTCTGACAGCACACCCTTCTATTGAGGGCATGAACCGCTCAGGGGAGCATCACCTCGACGGTGCGTTTCGCCGGCAGGGGTGATGCCAGAACGAGACGCTTTCGCGCCTCGCGGATCTTGTTGCGGGCGATCCCCTCCACGACAAGCTCATGGAGGCCCTCCGGCACCTTCTCGAACACGAATCGCCCATCCCGATCGGTGGTGACACGTTCCGGCTCCGCCCCCTCGATCGCCACCTTCGCCCGGGGTACGGGCTTCGCCCCGTGGAGCACCACGCCGGTGATCCGGGTGGTGGTGTTCGGAGCCGGCAACCGCGGGGCGCTTCCCCCGGCCTCCGCCAGGGGTGCGGCGTCAGAAAGCTTGACCGCCTTGATGCCCCCCCGCATCCGCGACCGGCCGTCCACGGCCGGCGTGGAAGACGTGTCGTCCTGGTCGTTTTCCAACACCCGCAGCAGCGCCGCCGGAATGGCCCGGCGCACCGCGAGCGGGCTTTCGCAACTTTGCAGCGATCCTTCGGAGAGCCTGGCGAGTTCCTCGAGCGCATGCCGCTCGACCGGGCTGGCTCCTTCCCCGACCAGCACGACGTGGACGGGAACACCATGCCGATCGCAGGCCGACAGCGCATCTTCGAACGACGCCGACCGCCGTGCCATCCGGGCCGACACCGCCCCATCGGTGATGAGGATGATCCCCTTCCGCGGACTCACTCCGGCCCCCACCCCGGCCTCGGCTCCGCGGACCGCGGCGGGAAGCGGAGCTTCACCGAAGGGTTTGACCACGTCGAGCAGGGGGCGCAGCATGGCCAGCGCCGCTCCATCGAACGCCGAGACGGCGCGCACCTGCTCGATGTCGTCGCCCGGGAGCAATCCGCTGATCGCCGCGAAGCCGCGCGACTGGGCAAGGTAGTCGGCATTGTCATCGATCATTGGTGCATCGCCCGACTGCCAGGCGAGACGGTGGCCATAGAGCCAGATCCCCACCGACGCAGTCCGCATCGTGGCGACATCCTCGAGGACGTCGACGAGCCCGCCGCGCGCGGCCTCAAAGCGGGTCGTGTCGCCGAACGGCTCCCCCATCGTCCGCCCAGCCGCAACGACAAAAGCCACCGCAGCCGGCTCGCCGGCCGTCGCTGGCAGCGACACCCCCATAAAGGCCAGCGAGCAGACCAGACCCACCAGCCCGAAACGTGGATTGAAACGTTCCATTTCTCTGGCCCCGCTGGCAGGTGGAAGAGCACCGGCTGATCATTCGGAGGCCGCAGCACGCCAGAGGAGGCGGTCGCCGGCCTGTCGTGCCGCCCGTTGCGACAGTCGGCCCCACGGAAAACCTCTGGCTCGGCGGTGTCGTCCGTGGACGCTCGGAGCCAGTTGCCCCGTCGCCGGAGGGCTCGCCAACCACCGATTCCAACGACCGATGCCCACAGACATCCGGGGTGGTCTTCGGCAGCATCAACGGACGAGCTTGAGTTTTTCGGTCATGCCTCTTGTGACGATCGGGAAAACGGGCCGGAGACCGATCGAAGGAGGCATTACTCCAGCGTGAGCACGATCGTGGCAGGCTTGGCCGGCAAAGGCATGACCATCACCGGTTTTTCGACGACCTTGTGGAACTTGTTGCGGATGGCGATCGGACGGACGCTGAGCTTGTACTCCCCCGGCTTGAGATCGGGAACAGCGAACTTTCCGTCCGGCCCCGTTCGGACCGTCGACGAACCCTCTGCCCCCGCCACGATGACGACGATGTTCGCCTGCGGCCGCCCGGCAAGCGTCACGCTCCCGGCGATCGAGTTGCGAGTGTCGGCCGGAGGCTTCGTCCCCTCCGTGCCCGCCGGAGGCGGGGGAGGAGGAGGAGCGATCACCTCGACGTCGCAGGCATCGGCGGCGCTCTCCCATTCGACTCGGTCGTAGGCGCGCACGAGTACCTTGTGCCTTCCCACCGTCAGCCCGTCGGTCGGCACCACCACCTGCAGCGTTCCCTCGTTGGCGACCGTCGCCGGCTGCCATTTCTCCGGTGCGCCGTTCCCCTTGGCGTCGATCCCCCACTCCACTCGTTCGATCCCACTGGCGCCGGGACGCCTGCCGGCGAAGAGCGGGAGCGTGTCAACGCCATCCTCGCACGTCACGGCAAACACGGCTTCTTTGCCCTTCTCCACCCGGAGCCTCGGCGGCACGTCGACACGCGGCGGCGAACCATCGAGCACGAGCCGTCGGCTCGCCGAACGGGGCTCCGCTTCGCCCGGCACGCGCAGCCTCGCAGTGACGACCAGATCGACATCCCGGTATCCGAGCGTCAGGGGCACCGTCAGATCGGCAACGTCTGTCGTCACCGTGAGGGATTGCGGCGCCTCCGAAGGCTGCAGCGTGCATGCCACGAGGCGATCTGCCGTCCCGCGCCACACCACCCGCTCCTGATCGGGCACCAGTCGGTCCCCACTCCCGATCTCGCGTACCGAAACCTCGAGCGCCCGTTCTGACTTCCCCGGTAGGAATGCATCGGCCGGCCCATCGACGGCGAGCGCGAGGTCGATCACTCCTGCCGGCGCGCGGAAGGGGGCGAAATCGTCGGCAGGCTCGACGATCTCGACCTGCCGCCAATCCTCCTGCGGATGCTGATCAAGGCCCTCTGACGCCGCATCGCACGCGACACGAAACACGCGGGCCCGGGGATAGCCATCGATGTCGAGTGACAACCAGGCGTAGGCATCCTCCACCCCGTCCCATTGGGCGCGGAGAAAATCGACGGGCTTGCCCACCGAGAGCACCGCCTCCGGCTTCCGCAACGCCAGCGGCTCACCACGGGCCACGCCCGCGCGGAGCAGGTCGCCCTTGATGACCGTCTCCCCCGGAGGGAGCGCCACCGCGTCGTTGCCACGGGGCCGCAGATCGACCACGATCGACCGATCGTCACGCGACCAGCGCGCGACCGCATCGACGTAGCGTCTTGGATGCTGCGGCCGCAGACGGATCGGCATCATCCAGATCCGGGACTGATCCGCCGGAACCCCGACTGCCACGGGCGGATCCGCCGCTGCTACACCCTCCGGCGCGACCGGAGCCGCGCCCACGACATCGCGCACCACGAGCGCCAGATGCGAAGGAAGTGGGGGAGACGAGACAACCTCCGGAGATGACGCTGCCGCACCGGCGGGTGCAGCGGCAACCGCCGGCTGCGAGGGCTTGAGCGGAACGATCGCCAGCGGGATCGGCGCACCATCCGGCGGCAGGGTCACCTCACCGGCGGTCGCGATTCGAGTCACCCCCTCCGGCAGCCCCTTCCCCTCCTCCATGGCCAACGCCACGGCGGCGAAGCGTTCCCTGCCATCACCGGCCGTCCCCCCTTCCAACGCGACAAGATCGACGGCGACCCGGCGGAGCGACGCTGATGCGTTGGTGAGGGCGAATTCCCACGCCGACTGGTGGCCAGGAAAGGGGCGCAACTCGATCGTCGGGGGCTGCGAAGAATTACCGGGATGATCCTCGATCCCAGCCCGCACCGCGTTCCCGGCCACGGTGGGAAGAGGACTGATGGGCTCGAACGACAGGCGTTTCCATCCATCCCGATCGACCACCCCATCGACCGCGGCCGATCGAGCCCGCACCGCCACCTGGATGATCTCGAGGAGCGGCAGCTCGAACTCGATCGACCGCTGCTCACGCCGCGGTCCTGCCTCGAGAAATACTGTCACGTTCGCCTTGCGGGTCACTCCCCCGGCACGACGCAGCGGCCACACCTCGATCAACATCCGATCCCCCACGCCGACATCCTCGATGGAGATCGGTGCCTCCGGCTCCACTGTCTTCCCGGTAGCTGTCTTCACGCGGAGCACCAGCGGATCAAATCCGAAGCGGAGAATGCCATCCGACGGAAACCGTTCCCCGGAAACCATTGAGATCCAGGTGCGTAGGGGGCTCCCTTCCGCAAGAAGCAAAGCGTCGCTCTCCACCGAGAGTGTCGACAGTGAAGCGGTTTTCATTTCGGGCACCCATCCCCGCGCGTCGGGGTGGATGCGCCGGGCATCGCGGGGATCGGCGACGCGCAGCAGGCCATCGATGATGCGGAGCGAAGAGACCTTCGTTTCCGCGCCGACGCCCATCGATGCCTCGATATCGGAGGGAATGGCCCCCAACGCGTCGGCGAAGGCCTTTCCCAGGCTGATGGTGTCAACGAGCGAGGCAGTCCTCTCCGCCGACGCGGCGTCGTGCGTCAGCCGGTCGATCCCGGCGTCGACCACCGCCAGCCCCTGCGCCGTCCGCGTGCCGCTCCCCTTCCCGATCAATCGCCTCAATCCCCGCATCTTCTCGGCCAGACGATTGAAGTCGGCCCGATCGAGCAGCATGCCCGAGACCGTGATTCGGGGCCGTGACGAGGCGATCGGCAACCATCGATCGGCACTTGTCGGGATCTTCTCCCCCTCGGCAGACTTGCGTTCGCCCGATGCCGCCAGAGAAGACCTCTTTCCGGCAACCAGCGCCGCAATACTTGCCCGCTGCGCGGGAGTGAGCAAGCTCGAGGCGGCGAACCAGCGCAATTCAGCCGAGGGGAGCCGTTCCCCTTCCCGCCGGCCGCGGGCGAGCGCCCCCTCCAGGAGCGCGTTGAAACCGTCGCGCACCCCGGCGATGGCGTCCTCGACGCCTTGGCTCTCCTTCGTCACGCCGGCCAGACGTTCTTCATGCGACCCATCGGCCGCATCCAAGGCCGCATCGATCTCCGACTCCAAAGCGTCCACGCTGTCTGCCAGCGATAGCAGCATCGTTCCGAGCGGGGCCGCCCCCGTGCCCCCCGACACCGATCCGGTCCAAGAGACCATGGCCCAGATCAACTCCAGCGCGTCGTTGCGCGTCGCGAGCGCACGGGCGAGCGGCGGCGGGCATCGGCGCCAGGCAGAATTCCAACCCCTGTCGATGGAATTGCGCCTCGCCTCCGTGAGTTGATCGAGCGGATAGCTGTCGCTGTTGCCTGGCCCCACCCCCGACGTGGCGGTGAAGGTGGAGAGATTCTTCTCGAGTCGCTGTTCGAAGTCAGCCGACCTCGCCTCCAGCCCCGATTCCCCCTCCGCGACGCCGGCCACAGTGGACGCCAACGCCACGATGCCCCGCCACGCATGCGGGGCATAATCGACCGGGGTCGATGTGATTTCAGCCCGCCGTCGGGCAACACCGTCGAGGAGTTCCCAAAGATTTGTGCCACGCTCCTTTGTCGCAGTCTGCGGGGCTGCGGCGGCCGCAGCCACGTCGCCCGGCGCGGAAGGGGAAGAAGCGGGCAACGGCGGACGAGTTCCTTCCGGCACGAGCGGGGGAGCGGTCTCGACCAGGGGAGACGGGGCGTCCTTCGGAGCGGAGATCTGGGTCGGAAGCGTGGCCAGGCCGTTTGCCGTGCGGGCTACCCGGACGAGCGGAATCCCGTCCGGAACAGCGTCGATCGGCACACGCCCCTTGCCGACCCTCCACAGCACCGGGCACTGGTCCCATTGGGAACCGCTCTCGCGCAGCGCCCAGGCGCTGGTCCACGCCGCGGTG
>CAJAYZ010000188.1 GCA_903949225.1 uncultured Planctomycetaceae bacterium | reverse complement strand
TTCTTGTATTCGGCCCAGGTCGTGGCGGCGATTGTGCGCAGCTCTCCGCGGGCCAGGGCGGGCTTGAGCAGGTTGGCCGCATCCCCTTGCCCGGCCTGTCCGCCGGCACCGATGAGGGTGTGGGCTTCGTCGATGAAGAGAATGATCGGCACCGGCGACTTCTTCACCTCGTCAAGCACCGACTTGAGCCGGTTCTCGAACTCTCCCTTCACCCCGGCACCGGCCTGGAGGAGACCGAGATCGAGGGTCCGGAGGACAACAGCCTTGAGCGACTCAGGCACGTCCCCCTGCGCGATCCGTTGTGCAAACCCCTCGACAACCGCCGTCTTTCCGACGCCTGCCTCGCCGGTCAGGATCGGGTTGTTCTGACGGCGACGGGTGAGGATGTCGATCAACTGGCGGATCTCGGCGTCGCGGCCGAGAACGGGGTCGATCTTTCCAGCCCGTGCCCGGGCGGTGAGGTCGATCGTGAATTGGTCGAGCGCCGGGGTGCCCGTGGAGCCGCCGGCCGCGGCAGGCGCCCCTTGTCCATCCGCAGACTCTCCGTCCGGAGCCATCATCGCGGTCTCGATCGAGCGGTCGAGGATCGTCGCGGCATCGCGAGCCAACTGCTCCGGGGAGATTCTCCGAAACTCATCCGAGATCGACAGCGTCCTCCGGGCAAGCGATTCCTCCCCCACGAGCGCCGCCAGGAGCCAGGCACTGCGGACCTTCGACAACCCCTGATCGACCGAGGAAAGCAACCATGCTTCCTTGGTCAGCAGACAGACTTCGGGGGAGAGCAGGGGGGAGCGAGAGTTCCCGGTCTTCAGCCGGTCGACAGCCTTGCTCAGGTCAGCCAGCAGACGTCCCTCGTCTACGCCGAAGTGGCGAAGGAGGAGGTGGAGGTCGTTGCCCGGTTGTTCGAGGAGCTTGATGAGCCAGTGCTCGATTTCGACGTTGTAATTCGTCCGCGACAGGCAGAGTCCGGCGGCCCCTTCGAGCGCCCGTTGGCACTGGGAATTGAGCTTGCCGATGAGATTCTTGAGATCGAGGCCGGCCACTGGAGTGTCTCCTTACTTGGGAAATCGATGATTCGGTTGGTTCGTCGGCCCGGGGGCACGTGGTCTTGAAAGGACAGGAATTGTTCCTGGTGTGGCTTGGCCGCCCACGGGCAGTCGATCAGGGATCGACCTTGAATTCGGCGTCGGTCGCATCGTTGAGCGGTGGGTGGCTGATGAGCCATGTCGTCCAGCCGAGACGACTTCCCTGCGGGCTTCCATCCCCGTTGTGCTCCATTCGTGCGAGCCTCAAGGCGGGTACCTCACCGGCTGCAAGCACCGGTCGAACCGTGACGTCGAATTGCTGCCCGGCATAGAGCCGGACCAGATCGGAGAGCGCCGCCAGCCGTGCTCCACCGGGGAGCCAGCGGACAAACTCTGTCAACGACAGGGGGCCGAGATCGATGCGGAATGACGAGTCAACCGACCAGACCCGCGTGCCGGCAATGGCATCAACTCCCAGGCGGGTGTGTTGGCCGAGCGGGCACGAGGCATCCCGCAGCCTCGTCTGATCAGCCGGTTCGAGATTGAGCCATCGGCCCACGAACTGCTCCACACGGGCAGGGATCCCCCAGGCATCGGAAAGGATCGCTTCCAGGCCGACCGCCGAGCGGGGGAAATGGGAGAGATGCCCCGCGTAATAGGTGAGCAGTTCGTCGCGGACGCGCAACCGGCCGGACTGGTGGCGGGCACCCAGGCCGACGAGGCAGGCGAGCACGGCGCTGAAGCCATCGCGTCCCGGCATCTCCCCATGATCCCACGACGCCGAGGCGCCGCGTTGCCTGACCCGCTCCCGCTCGGCCGGCAAGCGGTACTTGCCCCAGGCCCTGTGGAGGAGCGACGTGGCCCGGTGGGTGAAGATATCGAGGAAGTCACGCAGGGTCGCATCGTGGAAGGTGCGCAGACGCCGTGCGACGAGCTCGGTGTAGTGTCTGGGAAGGACTCCCGATGGACCGATCAGGCCGAAGGTTGCCACCTCCAACTCGAACGCGACACGCTCCTCCTCGTCGCCATCCGCTGCCGTTTCCGCCGCGAGTCGTCGGGCTCGCGTGATCGCCCCCCCCGGAAAACCGAGGGTTGTGGCGGATTGGAAACGGACCGTGTCCCCGGTGCCTGCGCGTGTGTCCTGGCTCCCCAACTCCGGGGGCAGGGGGCGACGGTGCCGGATGGCGTCCCGCAGGGCCTCAGCCTCGAGCAGCCTGACAGCCTGGAACAGCTCGAAAGCCTCCGGGCGGTCAAGGAGCCGTTGGGTCAAGCGAGAACCCGATTGCCCGCTCTCGGCGGCCATCGCCATTCCTCCCGACGGCTCTCTCTCTGCTTCGACGCGGCGACGAGTCGCGTGAACGAGTTGAGCGTGACCCATGAACCGAGGAATCGCTCGATGACGCTGGCGAAGAGGAAGGCCGCACCGTCGGCGAATCGTTCCTCGTCGAGCAGCAGCCGCACCTCGAGGCCCCGGCAGACGCCCCCTTCGGGCCCCGGCACCCGCCCTGCCACGCGCCGACTCGACGTCCCGATCAGCCCCTGCACCCACTGCGACTTCTGATGGAAGTCCTGTGTCCCCTCGAGGAGATAGAGCTGGAGGATCTCGCGGAACACATCGGCGGCGGCGAGCTCGTCGGCATCAACGAGCGAGAGATGATTGAGAGAAAGGTGGGAGAGAAGACGCCACGCAGCGCCCCCGCTGATGTCGGGGCGCACCGTCGCGGTGGGGGCGTGGAGGCAGAGGACCTGCCCGACCACGCCGTGCCCTTCACGGAATGTCATCCGTGGACGTCCCACGGTGAAGGGGAGTCTCGAAGGCAGATTCCGGTTGACGCACTCCGCCTCGACGATGAGTGTGCCGTCGGTGAGTGGGGCGGGGCCACCATCCTCGTCCACGAGGCTCATCCAGAGATCGGTGCCGAGATCGATGGTCCCGTCCGGCCGCGGAGAACGGCGCGGGCGCCGGGTCGCCGTCCACCACATCCGCTTCCCGTTGTCTTCCGAGCCCCCTGGCATCTGCCGCCGGTGGGTCGGCTCGTGGAAGGCACCGACCGGCGATGACCGCCCTCCGACCTCGACGAACCGGACCTGCTTGATCGAATGCACCTCGAGCGCGAGAGGACGACGGGCGTCGGGGATGACCGAGATCTCAGTCGCACGCCCGTCCAGCCGGACAGGATCGAGCCGCTGGTGGAAGAGGTTGACCACGGGGGTGCAGCCGAGTCTCACGGTGTCGGCGGTCACCCCTTTCTCCAGTTCGTCGTTGGTCGTGGAGAGTTGGATCGCGATCTGCATTCGGTGACCGAACCGGCTCGTCGCGGCCCGATCGAGCCCCGCCAGATCGACAAAGAGGAATTTCCTCGGCAGGGCGAAGAGCTCCGTCAGCAGCCGGTAGCCTGGGAACGAACGGGAATCGCAGGGGATCGTCGCCTCGTCTGGCTCGAATCCCGCCGGGCGCAGGCTCTCCGGCGGAAGGAACACCGCTCCCCTGTCCCGCGGCCCATCGGAGACAACAATCCCCAGGCATTTGGAAAGCAGGAGTTCGTAGAGCTCGTAGGGGACCCTGCCTGAACCGGAATGGAGGTGGAATCGCAGCGTGCCTAGATCGAGTTGACCGATCGTGATTGCGTCGGAGAGCGTCTCGATCTCGATCGTCAGGATCGCCGCCGTTCCCTGCTGCGGGAGGATCGGAAGTTGGAACGGCGGCCCCTCGAGCTTCACCGAGGTGACGCGCACAGGCTGCAGCGGGACGTCGAAGCAGGTGCGGAACTGGCAGTTCTCGTCGTCAACAGCCTCGGTTTCCAGCAGCGTGCCGCGCGGCACGATGTGCGGCACCGTAACGGCCGCCTGCTTCGGGTCGAACGCCATGCCGACGACCGTCATCGAGGGCACTGGCTGCACGTAATGCGGATAGAGCATCTCGAGGAGCGTCTGGCACAACTCGGGATAATCGTCATCGAGGCGTTTGTGGACGCGGGCGGTGAGGAAGGCGAAGCCCTGCAGCAACCGTTCGACGTGGGGATCCTGGGAGTCGTCGCGTCCGATCGAGAGCCGGGCGGCGATCTTGGGGTGACGGGCGGCGAACTCGGCGGCGAGATCGCGCATGATCGCCAACTCACGCTCGTAGTACGGGAGAAGCTCCTTGCTCATGTGACCCCCTCCACGTTGATCGTTCCGCTGGCAGCATCGACGTGCGAAAGATACTGCACCGGCTCGCGGAGAGCGTCTGTCACGAAGACTGCCTCGATGGAGAATTGGAACCGCCGGGAGATCATCAGGTCGCTTTGGTTCGCGTCGATGGGTGAGACGCGCACGTCCCGGAGGCGCGGTTCGAATCGGGCAATGCACTCCTCGATGAGC
>CAJAYZ010000187.1 GCA_903949225.1 uncultured Planctomycetaceae bacterium | reverse complement strand
TTGTCAGGGGCACGACGGCGACAACCCCGGCACGGATCGCGGCAGGGATCGGCGCGTCGGCCAGCGCCGTCACTCTCTCGGCGAAGCGGCGAAGTGTCGAAGAAGCGGGGGATGTCGCGGGAGCGGTCATCGATCTCGTCGCTCCGCCGTGGAATCGGGCGGGGCGTCGAGTCGCAGCCCCATGGACGTGCAGCCATCGTCACCGCCCACCCGGCACAGCTCCGCGAAGCCGAGCTTTCTATAAAAGGCTTGGGCGCGGACGTTGACTGTGCCGACGCCGAGGTGGACGCCGGGGAGGCCGCGGCGCCGTAGCTCCCCGAGGATCATCCCCATCATCTTCTTGCCCAAGCCCCGCCCCTGGGCCTGCGGCAGCAGGTCGATGTGGACGTGGGCGGGGTAGTGACCGGGGGGGCCGGGGATGAGGTGATCGGGATGATGGTAGAGGTGGTGGATCTGCTGGGCGCGAGTCCAGGTCGCCGGGGCGCCGGTCGGCGCGGGGAAGCGGGCCGTGAGATCGGGGCGCCACTGGCGCTCGTAGGCGTCATAGAACGCCGCGGAGTCGGCGGCGCCGAGGCAGTAGCCGCACACCCCTTCGTCGTCCTCCACCACCCAGGCGAGGTTGGGGGCAAAGGCGAAGTAAGGGCCGACGAAGATCCGCGGGAGCGCGTCGGGATCGTCGCGGTAGTAAGGCGTGCCGTCGCGGCCGTCGTCGCCGGTCTCGAGGCAGACGCGATACGCCTGTTGTCGGTCTTCGGGGCGAGCCGGACGGATCGTGAACGCTCCTGTGCCGGGGCGGGGCTGTTCCCATGGCACCGGGACGACTTTCTGGAGCGCGGCGAGAAAACCGCCGCGGAACGTCCCGGGGAGATGATCGTTATCGGGGTGGGGGGCTTCACCGCGGGCGGCGCGGAGCTTGTTGTCGGCGTGATGGAGGAAGAGCGTGCATTCTTCGCGGAGGGGCCAGAGGCGGCGGGCGAGGGCGTGGAGGAGGGGGCGATCGGCAAGGTCAGCGAGCCGATAGCCGAGCGATTTCAAGCGACGCGCGGCGTCGAGGGCCTGCTCTTCGTCGCGGCCCCAGGCGGCCGGGGGTTTTTCCATGACACCGCGGGCCCCTGCCAGCAGGGCCTCGGCCCCGGCACCCTGCTCGTAGGGGCCGTAGAAGCAGTCGGTCAGAAGGGTGAGATCGTCCAAGGATATGGGCTCGCGCGCGGGCCGGTGCGGCGCGGCGTCGAGGAGGCGGAAGGCGGGGAGCCAGTCGCCGATGGCGTTCTCGAACGCGGCGCGCGGATTCCACGGGCCATTGCCATGGAGCCAACTTGAAAAAGTATGGAGGGGGACAAAGTTCAGCGGCAGTTCGTTGTTGGGATTGAGGAAGATGCCGCGGACGGCCGACTGGAGATCCCGTGGCCGGCCCGAGTAGGGGCCGGCGAAGAACCGATTGCCGTCGTAGTCGTCGGCAAAAAAATTGTCCCAAAGGACGGGCTTACGCTGCAGGAGCCGCGTCACGGAGCGCAGCGACTTGTGAGTGATCTCAGGGGCGATGATCTCGGGGCCGGTCCAGAGGATGTCGATCGCCGGCGCGAGCTGACCCCCGAGGGTCTCGAGGTAGTCCGAGCCACCGAGGCCGGCGGCGGCCATCCGATCGCAGTAGGGGGTGGGGCAGAGGAGGAGCGTGCCCCCGGGCACATTCGCGGCGATCCATTCCCAGGCTTGGTTCGCGACGTGGGCCTGGGCGGCGGCAAGCGTGCCGAAGCGGGCGGCGTCGGCCGGGTCGAGGGCGTCGGGGATGTCGTCGAGGAGGAGGGCGAAGCGGCGGCAGCCGAGCCGGAGGAGCTCGGCAAAACGTGCCAGGAGCGCCGCGACGTCGGCCTCATCGGCGTGGCGGAGGTCGAGGCCGGGGCCCACCCCCCAGACAAAGTCGATGCGGCGCCTGCCACAATCGGCGATCAGGCTGGCGATCCTCTCCGCCTCGCCGCGGGGATAAGGCTCGCGCCAGGCGGCGCGGTGGTGGGGATCATCCTTGGGGCAGAAGAGATAGACGGAGAGGCCGAAACGGGCCATCCATTCGAGGAGCGTCTGCCGCTCGGCGTCAGACCAGGGCGGGCCATAAAACCCCTCGATGACGCCGCCGGGGCAGTGTGGCTCGATGGCGGTCGCGGTGGGATGGACCATGACGCGGGCGCGGCCTGATCGGGAGGCGGTGGTAGGAATCGTCAGCGGCAGTATGGGGCAGCCCCGGATCGACGACAAACCGGCGCTGCGCGCGGTGTTTGGTGGCGCCTGGCTCCGTTGACAGGGCCAACGCACGGGCGATAACGTCCGACAGGGGCCGGAAGCGGTGGGGACCAGTCTTCGCGAGTGGAGGTGCTTCGATGACGACGTGGCGAACGGGCTGGCTCGGAGTCGTAGCGATGTTCGTCGTGCTCGCCCCCTGGGTGGAGCCCGCCGCCGCCCAAGAGCCTGCCGCGAAGCCGCGGACAGCCGCAGCGGGTGAGACACGCACCTGGACCGACATCACGGGGAAGTTTTCGCGGGAGGCAGAGTTTCTCAAGCTCGAGGATGGGCAGGTGCACATCCGCTTGAAGGGGGGCAAGGAGACGAAGATCCCCCTCAAGGAGCTCTCGAAGAAGGACCGCGACTGGGTGCGGAACGAGGGGGTTACGAAGGGGGCGGTTGCGAAACCGGTCGGCTCTCGGATGGTGTTCCGCAGCTACAAGGCCCTCGTCGACGATAGCGTCTTCCTCGCCGATGCCCTCAAGCAGCAGGCGCTGGCCGGTGCCATTCCCGGGCTCTTTGTTGCGCTCACCGGCGGCAAGCCGCTCGACGGCTTCGATGTCACCAAGCCGATCGTGATCACGATCCATGTCGACGAGAAGGGGCAGCCGGCCGGGACGATCGTGGCGGTGCCGGTGCTGGGGAAGGAGCGATTCCAGAAGACGCTCGAGACCGTCTTCCCCGCGAAGACGACCCCGAAGGGACGCTCCTACGAGATCGCGATGCTGGGGAAGGGGATCTTTGCGAAGCCAGGCGCGGGCTATTTCCTCCTCTCCGACGATGCCGATCTCGTTCGCAGCGCTGCCGCCGATCCGCCGGCGCCGGTCGTCGTCAGCGACGTGGCGGTAGAGTCGTTCAACACGTCGATCTCCGAGGAGGTACGCGAGGGGGCCGTGGCCCAGTTCGAGAGCCTGCTCGCGGCGGCGCCACAG
>CAJAYZ010000186.1 GCA_903949225.1 uncultured Planctomycetaceae bacterium | reverse complement strand
GGCGCCATTCCGGTCGCGACTACCGCCTCACCGACGTCCACGGCAACGTCGTCACGCCGATCCTGGCGTAAGCAGGGAGCATGCCCGTGGACCGGAGGCTGGTAGAATGCCGCGATTATCTGCAGCCCCAGGAATCGCACCATGCCCGCCCCCCACACTTCCACGCTCGACTGGATCGCCGACTACGTCACCGCACAGGATCGGGCGATCCGCTCCGTGCCGCCGGCTGAGATCGCCGCTGCGATCGAGGTGGTGAAGAAGGCCGGCCGCGAGGGGCGGCGGATCTTCGTCTGCGGCAACGGCGGCAATGCCGCAAACGCCGCCCACTTTACCACTGATCTCGGCAAGAACGCCTCTGCCGCTGCGCCTCGCCCCTTCAAGGTGCTCTGCATCGCCGACAACACCGCCTGGATGACCGCGATCGGCAACGACTTCACGTTCGATGACGTGTTCGTGCGGCAACTGACGAACCACGCCGAGAAGGGAGATCTTCTGATTCTCTCGAGCGTCAGCGGCAATTCACCAAACCTCGTCGCCGCCTGCCAGTGGGCCCGCGAGCATGGCCTCGAAACGCTCGCGCTCGTCGGCGGCAAGCGCGGGAAGGTCGCGCCGCTGGCCGACCATCTCCTCGTCATCGAGGAAGGGCACTACGGCCGCGTCGAGGACGCGCAGATGAACATCCTCCACATGATCTGCTACGCCGTCTGCGAACTCGGGGCGTAACGACCGAAAGACTCGAGGCTCGCTTTCCTCGCGCCTGTGAAAACGCTCATCAGGAGGGGCTGCCCGTGCTCCGTGAGCCGGCGTAGCCGACAAGCGCAGCCATGGATGGCGAAGCGCAGGCGGGTCCGAGCGAGCGACGGCCTCGGAAGGCCGTAGCGAGCGTCCGGCGACGGGGCACGGGCAGCCCCGACCTAGCGAAGGCGAGCCCGAGCGCCAAGCCCCACCCCGAGCCCCGACCCGCGGTGAGCACCCCTCGCGCGAGGCACTCTCCGCGAGCTTGCTTGCCCTCCACGAGCGGTTTGCAGGGCTTCGCCCGGAGCCCCGGTGCTTTCAGCGATCCCGGCAAGGGTTTAGAATTGCCCCCGGGGGAGCCGATATCTTGCACACAATCTGCAAGGTCTTCCCGACGGCATCGACTTTCGTGCCGTGCCCAGACCTCCCGAACTGCGCAGGCTGCCGCTGGCCCAGGCCACCGACATCCGGCAGTGCGGATCCGCCCACACCCGAGGACACCCATGCCCCGCGACGAAGCGAAGTCTTCCAAAAGCCCCACGACCAGCGCGAAGAGCAACCGCCGGCAGTTCCTCGACACGACGACGGCCACCGTTGCCGGCGCGGCGCTGGCCGGTGTCGCCGCGACCAAGGCGGGAGCCCAAGAGAAGGCCGACGTGCCGAAGGTGTTTGCCGGTGGCAGTGACGCCATCCGCCTGGCCCTCATCGGCTGCGGCGGGCGTGGCGGCGGTGCTGCGGTCGATGCCCTCTCCGTGCAAGGCGCGCCGCTCAAGCTCGTCGCCATGGCCGATGTCTTCAAGGAGCGGGCCGACATCGTCCGCCGCTCGATCGGCGAGCAATTCGAGGGGAAGTTCGACGTCCCCGACGAGCGTGTGTTTGTCGGTTTCGACGCCTACAAGGAAGCGATCGACTACCTCAAGCCGGGCGACATCGCGATCTTCGCCACGCCGGTCGCCTTCCGCGCCCCTCACTTCGCCTACGCGATCGAGAAGGGGGTGCACACCTTCATGGAGAAGCCGGTCTCGATCGACGGCCCGAGCACGAAGCGGATCATCGAGCTGGCAAAGAAGGCAGATGAGAAGAATCTCAAAGTCGGCGTCGGCCTGATGTGCCGCCACTGCGATCGCCGCCAGGAGCTCTATGACCGGCTCCAGAATGGCGAGGCGGGGGAGCTGATGGACTTCCGCGGCTACCGGATGCACACGCCGGCCCAGAGCCCCGAGCTCTTTCCCGGGCCGCCGGAGGGGGTGAGCGAGATCCTCTGGCAGATCCGCCGCTTCCACGGATTCCTGTGGGCGTCGGGGGGCATCTACAGCGATTACTACGTCCACCACATCGACGAGGTCTGCTGGATGAAGGGGGCGTGGCCGGTAACGGCCGAGGCCACCGGTGGCCGCCACGTGAAGGGGAAGATGGACGACCAGAACTTCGACAGCTACGCCGTCGAATACACCTTCCCCGACGGCACGAAGTTTTTCTACTCCGGTCGTCACATCAAGAACTGCGACCAGAAGTTCGGCGTCTTCGGCCGGGGCACGAAGGGGGCATTCACGATCTCTGCCAGCGGCCACTCGCCGGCCCGTTGCGCCATCTACAAGGGGCAGGCAGAGGACAAGGACAAGCTCCTCTGGACGGCCGAGCAGCCGGAGCCGAATCCCTATCGCCGCGAATGGGAACACCTCGTCGATGCGATCATCAACGACAAGCCCTACAACGAGGCGGTCCGGGGGGCCGAGGCGAGCCTCGCCACGGCGATGGGGCGAATCGCGGCCCACACCGGCAAGCTCGTCACCTATGACGGGCTGTTGAACGGCGACTACGACCTCACCGCCGGCGTGGCCGACTTCAAGGCCGACTCCCCCGCCCCGGTGCGGCTCCTCGCCGATTACACCTACCCCGTCCCGACGCCGGGCAAGTTCAAGTACGAATACAACGATTGATCGGCGCCCCGCCCGGTCGTCTCTGCAACCACACCGACCCCGGGAGAAATCACTCCCGGGGTCGGTCGTTGCCGGGTCTTGGTCATTGCCGGGCTCTCTCGCTTTCGCGTTCCCTCTCCTCCAAAGGCATTCCCCCGATGGTGCGCTCCCCGATCACGCGGCCGATCGTCCAGATCTCGCTCGACCTGACGAACATCGACGAGGCCCTCGACACCGCGGCGCTCGCCATCCGCGCCGGCGTCGATTGGCTCGAAGCGGGGACGCCGCTGATCCTCGCCGAGGGGCTCCATGGCGTCCGTGCGCTGCGGAAGGCATTTCCGGGGGTGCCGATCGTGGCCGATCTGAAGACGATGGACGGCGGCTACCTCGAGGCGGAGATGATGGCGAAGGCCGGCGCGACGCATGTCGTCGTCATGGCCAGGGCCCACGCCGAAACGGTGAAGTGCGTCGTCAAGGCCGGGGCCGATTTCGGCGTCGGCGTGATGGGCGACAACATGATCTGTGAAGACATGGTCGCCGGAGCCAAGTGGCTCGAGGACCTCGGCTGCGACTACGTGATCCACCATGTCGGCTACGACGAGCGGCGCGGGATCGCCGCGGCGGGCAGGCGCATGCCGAGCCCGCTCGACCAGCTCCGCGAGGTGGTCGCCGCGGTGAGCATCCCGGTGCAGGCCGTCGGCGGGCTCTCGCTCGAACAGGCGATCCAGTGCCCGCAGTATGGGGCGCCACTGGTCGTCCTCGGGGCACCGCTGACGATCGACGCCGATTCCTTCAAGACCGCCGACGGCAACCTCGAAGCCTCGCTGCGGATGATCTGCGACGCCGTCCATTCCCAGCAGGTGCCAGCCAAAGCCTGACGGAGTCGCGCCCGCACGTTTCGGCACCCCGCTTTTCCACCGTCACCCTTCTGCCACAGATCCCGGAGAATCCCCGATGAGCCAAGCCTCGCCCGGAGTCGTGAACTTCGCCGCTGCCCGCGGAAGCGTGGAGCTCCGACCGATGGAGCGGCCGACGATCGGCGACAGCGACATCCTCCTCGAGGTGGCCAACGTCGGGGTCTGCGGCAGCGATCTCCACCAATGGACCGGCGATCACTCCTGGCAGGTGAATTATCCGGTCGTTCTCGGCCACGAGTTCGGCGGCACGATCGCCGAGGTGGGGAAAGCGGTCGAGGGCTGGACGCCGGGGGACCGGGTGGTGAGCGAGACCGCCGCGATCATCTCGGCCGACAGCCCGCTCACCCGCCGCGGCCTCTACAACCTCGATCCCACCCGGAAGGGTTTTGGGTATGGCGTGAACGGCGCGATGACGAAGTTTGTCCGCGTGCCGTCGCGGATCCTCCACCACGTTCCCGACAGCCTTCCCTTCGAGCAGGCCTGCCTCACCGAGCCCTGCTGCGTCGCCTACAACGCCACCGTCAAGAATGCCCACATCGAACCGGGGGATCGGGTGGTCGTCCTTGGGCCCGGCACGATCGGCATCCTCTGCGCCGCGATGGCCCGGCTGTGTGGCGCCGAGGTGGCGGTCGTCGGCTTGGAGGCCGACAAGGGGCGGCTCGCCGTCGCCAAGAAGTATGGCTGCGAGGTGGTGATCGGCAGCCCGAAGGATTGGGCCTGCGCCCGTGACGGCCTCGGCTGCGACGGCGTCATTGATGCCGCCGGCGTCAGCGCCACCCTCGCCATCGCCCTCGACATCGTCCGCCCGGCCGGCTGGATCAGCAAGGTCGGCTGGGGGAAGGCACCGGTGGGGATCTCGCTCGACCCGCTCGTCCAGAAAAACGTCACGCTCCAGGGAAGCTACAGCCACAACTGGCCGATCTGGGAGCGCGTCCTCGCCCTGCTCACGAGCGGCCAACTCGACGTCAAGCCGATCATCGGCGGCGTCTGGCCGCTCGAGCAGTGGCACGAGGCGTTTGAGCAGATGCACGCCGGCCATGTCGTGAAGAGCGTCCTCGCCCCGGCATGAGCAACTCCCCTTCCCGACGTCCACGTGGCAAGGCGGTGGCGGCGGTCGCCGGCCCCATCGCGGGCACGCTCGTGTTCGACGGGGGCACGATCGTCCTCCCCGACAGGCTCGTCGAGGGGAGCCGAATCGTCTGCCGGGAGGGACGCATCGCCGCAATCGGCCCACGCGCGACGGTGCCGCGTGAGGCCGTCACGATCGACGCCCGCGGTACCCTGATCACGCCTGGATTCGTCGATCTCCATGTCCACGGCGGCGGCGGCGCCGACTTCATGGATGGCGACGAGGCGGCCGTTTGCACGGCGCTTGCCACCCATGCCCGCCACGGCACGACGACGATTTTCCCGACGACAACGACCGGCGCGCCGGCGCAGATCAATGCGATGCTCGCCGCCTGCCGGGCCGTCCGCGACTCCTGGCAGCCGGGAGATGGCGCGCGGATCGGCGGCGTCCATGTCTACGGGCCTTATTTCGCGGCCGACAAAGTCGGCTGCCACAGCATCGACGGCCGCCGCGATCCGCTGCCTGAGGAATATGCGACCTGGTTCCATGTCGACCTCGTGCGGATCGCCACCTGCGCCGCGGAGCTCGCCGGGGCCGAGGCCTTCTATCGGGCAGCGCAGCGGAAGAAGTGCCTCGTCACCTGCGGCCACTCCAACGCCACCTGGGGGGAGATGGAGCGGGCCTTTCGGGCGGGCGTGCGGCATGTCGATCACTTCTGGTGTGCGATGAGCTCGGTGGTGTCGTTGCGGGCGCGGTGTGGAACGCCAATGGAAGCGGGGATGGAGCAGTTCGTCCTTGCAACTCCCGCGATGAGCACCGAGGTGATCGCCGATGGCGCCCACCTCGGGCCCGACCTGCTCGCCTTCGCCCTGCGGATGCTCGGGCCAGAGCGGCTTTGCTTAGTCACCGATTCGAGCCGAGCGCTCGACATGCCGGCCGGCCGCTACCGGTTTGGTCCGGAGCATGGCGGCAGTTGGTTCGAGAGCGACGGCAGCGTCGGCAGGGCGGGAGGGTCGCTTGCGAGCAGCGTGATGGGGATGGACCATATGCTGCGCACGATGCAGGCCGCCACACGGGCTGATCTCTCCACGCTCATCCGCCTGGCGAGCCTCACGCCGGCAGAGCGTGTGGGGATCGCCGCAGAGTGTGGCAGCCTTGCGGTCGGCAAGCGGGCCGACATCCTCCTCCTCTCCCGTCGCCTCAACGTCCGTCGCGTGTTCATCGGCGGAGTCGAAACAACCCGTTGATCCCTCATCGAGCCATCGATGCGCGGGCTTCGACAGTCGCTACAATTCCCGCACCCCCAGAGGAATGTTTCATGCGTCTGGCTGAGAAGGTCGTGATCGTCACCGGCAGCGCCACCGGGATCGGCGCTGCGATCGCCCGTCGGGCCGCGGCCGAAGGGGCGAGCGTGGTCATCCACGGCCTCGAGGCCGATCTCGCTCGCGATGTCGCCGCGGAGATCGGGGCCCGGCACGGGAAAGGACGAGCGGTCGTCCATGTCGAGGAGCTATCCACGCCCGGCTGCGCTGAGCGGCTTGTCGCCCTCGCGGTGAAGACATTCGGCCGCCTCGATGGGCTGGTCAACAACGCCGCGATCGTCGCCTCTGGCGATCTCGCCACAACCACGCGCGACCTCTTTGAGCGGATCATGGCGGTGAATGTCCTGGTGCCCCTCGAACTCACCCGCGCCGCCCTGCCCCACCTCCGGCAGACGCGCGGCAGCGTCCTCAACATCGGCAGCGTCAACGCCCACTGCGGCGAGCCGAATCTCCTCCCCTACAGCCTTTCCAAGGCGGCCCTCCAAGCCGCCACCCGCAACCTCGGCGACACGCTCTTCCGCGAGGATGGTGTGCGGGTCAATCAGGTCAATCCCGGCTGGGTGCTCACCGACAACGAGATCGCCCGCAAGCGACAGCAGGGACTCGATGACGACTGGCCCGGCCGCGTCGGGCCGCAGTTCGCCCCCGCAGGCCGACTCATCGCGCCGGAGGAGATCGCGGCGGTCGTCGTCACGTTCCTCTCCGATGAATGTGGCCCGGTGAGTGGCCAGGTGTGCGATCTCGAGCAGTATCCGCTCCTCGGGCGCAACCCGCCGAAGACGATCCAGCCCGCGAAGGGCTCCTGAACCTCCGTCTCTGTACCCGCTCCGGATCCCCACCATGCCCGCGCTCCCTGCCACCGCCCACACCGTCGTCCCGCGCCTCGCCGCCTTCCCGAAGGCCTACATGCAGGCGCTCGTGAAGGACGGGAGCATGAAGCTCGCGGAGTGGATCGAACTGGCCTCCACGCTCGGCATCGACGGCCTCGAGTGGTATGCAGGCTTCCTCGAAATGGCGGACGAATCGGCCTGGCCGGGCTTCCGCCGGGCGGTCGAGGCCCGCGGGATGGTGATCCCGATGCTTTGCTGCTCCCCCGACTTCACCCACCCGGATCCCGCCTTCCGGCAGCGCGAGATCGAAAAACAAAAGACCTGGATCCGGATGGCCCACGCGCTCGGCGCCGGCTGGTGCCGGACGCTCTCCGGGCAGCGAAGGCCTGAGCTCAGCCCTGAGCAGGGGGTGGCCCTCGCCGCTGAAGCGATCCGCACCTGCCTGCCACTGGCCCGCGAACTTGGCGTCACGCTGATCATCGAGAATCACTACAAGGACGACTTCTGGGAATATCCTGAGTTCGCCCAGAAGATGGACGTTTTCTGCGCGCTCGTCGACGCCGTCCAGGATCCCCACTTCGGCGTCAACTACGACCCGAGCAACGCCTACATCGCCGGCGACGATCCGCTGGAGTTGCTCAAGCGCGTGTCGAGCCGGGTCGTGACGATGCATGCCAGCGATCGCTTCCTCATCGAGGGGACGCTCGAAGATCTACGCCGCGAGGAGGGGGGGAGCGCCGGCTACGTGAAGCGGCTCCGTCACGGCGAAATCGGCAAGGGGCTCAACGACTACGACGCGATCTTCTCGGAGCTCAAGAGCAAGGGCTTCTCGGGATGGATCAGCATCGAGGATGGCGTCGACGGGATCGATCAGCTCCACCGCAGCGTCGCCTTCCTGAAAGGCAAGATCGCCGCGCACTGGGCTTGTCCGACAGGCAGCTGATCGGCCGCACCACCGGGAAAGACCTCCACCGGGTCAGCGTCACTCACGCGACGATCGCGTCGATCACCCGGCCATGGACGTCGGTGAGCCGGCGCGGGATGCCGTTGTTGTAAATCGTGAGCCGCTCGTGATCGATGCCGAGGAGGTGGAGCGCCGTGGCATAGAGATCGTGCCAGGTCGTCGGATCGACTTCGGCCTTGAAGCCGAGCTCGTCGCTCGAGCCATGGGCCACGCCCCCCTTCACCCCTCCGCCGGCCATCCAGGCGGTGAACGCGCCGGGATTGTGGTCGCGTCCCTTCCCCTGCGCGGCCGGCTGACGACCGAACTCCGTCGAGCCGATGACGAGCGTCGAGTCAAGGAGGCCGCGGTCCCTGAGATCGGCAAGCAGAGCGCTGGCCCCGGCATCGAGGATCGGCCCCCAGTAGCCGTGGTCGCGGACGAGGTCCTCGTGCGAATCCCAGTTGGGGCGGATCTTCAACGCCGTCGTGTTCTCGGCGCCACAGTAGATCTGCACAAAGCGAACGCCGCGCTCGACGAGGCGGCGGGCGAGGAGGCACTGCCTGCCGAAGGGACCGAGATCGGCGTCATCGAGCCGGTAGCGGGCCAGCGTCAGCGCCGATTCACCCGACAGGTCGCCGACTTCCGGAGCCGAGAGCTGAAGCCGGGCCGCCAGCTCGAAGGCTTCGATCCGGGCATCGAGATCGGCATCCCCGCCGCGCGCGTCCCGGTGGCGGCGGTTGATCGCGCCAAGGAAGCCGAGCCCGGCCGGCTCACCGGCCCGGACATCGGACCGTTCGGCCGGGGGAAAGAGATCGGCGATCGGCGGCACGTTGGCCGCGGTGCGGAGGACCGTTCCCTGATGGACGGCCGGGAGGAACCCGGCGCCCCAGTTGACCGTTCCCCCCGGCGGCAGGCCGCGCGGATCGGGAAGGACGACGAACGCCGGGAGATTCTCGGCCTCGCTCCCCAGGCCGTAGGTCGCCCAGGCGCCGAACGACGGGAAACCGGGGAGGATGAAGCCGCTGTTGGCCATGAACATCGCCGGGCCATGGAGGGCCGACTTGGCATGCATCGAATGGAGGAAGGCGATCGAGTCGACATGCTTGGCCAGGCCCGGGAAGAGATCGCTTACCCAGCGGCCGCACTCCCCGTGCTGCCGGAACGGCCAGGCCGACGGCATGCACTCCCCCGGCCGCGAGGCGAAGAACTCGAGCTTGCCATCGGGATCGAACGGCATGCCAGCGCGGCGGACGAGCTCCGGCTTATAGTCAAACGTGTCGACGTGGCTCATCCCGCCCGGACAAAAGATCTGGATCACCGCCGTGGCCTGCGCTGGAAACATCGGCGGCCGCGGCGCGAGGGCCCCCCGTGGGCCGCCACCGGAGCGTGTCGCATCGGCCGCGAGGGCGACATCGAGGCCGAGGCACCCGAGCCCGCCGCCGAGCGCACCGAGAAACGCCCGTCGGCCCGAGGGACAGAAGCGGCGGCCCGTTGGGGGAATAGAAAACAACATCGGAAGCATCCGCGGACGGAAGAACCCTGTCAGTCGATCGCCGAGAACTCGTTCGCCGCGAGCATCATCCGGCAGAGCTGCACGAGCCCCGCCTGAGCAACAAGCGCTTCTCCGGCAGCGGCCTCCTCCCGGTCGGGGTCACGGCCGAAGGCGATCTGAAAACCGAGCCGCACTTGATCGGCGGGGCGATCCCCAGACTCCCTGCGGAGCCGTTCGGCCCAGGCCTCGGCATGGCGGAGGGTGAAGTCGTTGTTGAGGATCGCCAGCGACTGCAGCGCCGTTGTCGTTCGCGGCCTCACCGGGGCGAGGTTGGCGGGATTGGGGCAGTCGAGCGTCGTCAGGAAGACGTCGGGCGTGCCGCGGACGACGCAGCGGTAGATGCTGCGGCGTCGCAGCTCGGGACGGTCGACGGGGATCGTCTCGTAGATCGGCGCATAGGCCTCGGTGACCCGGAAGTCGCGGAAGCCGGGCCCGCCCTGGGCCGGGTCGAGCGTGCCGGAGACAGCCAGCACCGCGTCGCGGTAGGACTCGGCGTCGAGGCGCCGCGGGCTCATCCGCCAAAGGAGACGGTTGCCAGAGTCGACCGTCATGCCTGCCGCCGCGCGGGGCACACCATGGCTTCGCTGCCGCCACGTCTTGCTCGTGCAGATGAGCCGGTGGATGTGCTTGAGCGACCAGCCATGATCGACAAGCTCCGCAGCGAGCCAGTCGAGGAGCGCCGGGTGCGATGGCCGCCCCCCGCCGGTGCCGAAATCGCTCGGCGTGTCGACAAGCCCGGTGCCGAAGTGATGATGCCAGAGGCGGTTGACGATCACGCGCGGCGTGAGTGGGTTGGCCCGATCGGTGATCCACTCGGCAAGTGCGCGCCGCCGCTGGCCATCGCCGGCATCGGCCAGGGGATTTGTCACCGGCAGCGCGATCCATCCCGGCAGCCCCGGAGGAATCTCCCCCGACGGCTTCTCCGGATCGCCACGGACGAGGAGCTGCACCGGCGGCGGCGGCTGCACGACCGGCCCGTAGACCGTTTCCGTCTCCGGCAAGGCTGCGAGCTCCTGTCGCACAGTCTCGATCCGCCCACGAGCGGCGGCGAGGGCAGGCTCGTCGACGGGGCGGGATGGTGTCCCCTCGATCCGCGGGTCGCCAAACCAGATCTGATCGTGGCCGATGCCATCACCGCCGTCGGTGGCGACGAGGGTGAGGTGACGGGCCTCATCGGGCAAAAGAACATCGAGCGGCTCTCCGGAGCTCGCCTGATCGAGCCGGCCCTGAGCCATTCGCACGCCATCGAGATAGACGGCGAACTCGGCGCCTGCCGGCTCTGCCCGGCCGCCATAGGCGACCACCGCCCGGAAGTGCCGGCTGGTGGCCGGATGCTTGGCTCGGATCGCGGCCAGATCGAAGGTGATCGCAGCATTGGCATGGAGACCGAGGATCGCGTGGCCGGCGGTGGCGTAGTCGATGCCGGCGGTGGTCGTCGAAGCCTGGGCGTTGACCGGGCCGTTGCGAATCGCATCCCAGCCCTGCCTGGCCGTCGGCGGGAGGCCATCGATCGAGTCGCCGTCGACGGTGAAGCGGACCGGCCCGCTGCCATCGGGCACGAGGACCGCCGCCACCAGCGGCGACGGCCCGGGGACTGGTCGATTCGCTTCGATCCCTTCGAGGAAAGAAAGCGGAGTCCGGTCGCGGGCCATGCCTGTCCGCGGGTCGATCCCCGCCCCCTTCACGCCGTTCCCCGAGCCATCGCCACCGCCGACGATGTCGGCCAGATCGACCGGCGCTCCAGCGAGGGCATGAACGTCGGCCGTCGCGGCGCGGATCAACTCCTCGAGCTCCCGTTGCCGGGCATCCCGGGCAGCCACCGCGGCCGGGCTGACGGGCCGATCCCCCCGCGTCACGCCGGCGAGGAGGGCCGCGAGCGCCGTGTAGTCGCGCTGCGGAATCGGATCGAGCTTGTGGTCATGGCAGCGGGCGCAGTTGATCGTCACGCCACACGCGGCCGCCATCACCTGCGTGAGCATGTCGTCGAGATCGTCGGCCCTGGCCTGGCGGCGGAGGGCGGCACTTTGCGTCTCCACTTGCCCGACGAAATCCCAGGGACCGGCCACGAGAAAGGCGCTTGCCACCACCGCCGCCGGGTCGTCCGGCGCGATCACGTCCCCGGCCACCTGCTCGCGGAGAAACGCGTCGTACGGCTTGTCGGCGTTGATCGCATCGATCACCCAATCGCGGTAGCGCCAAGCATGGGGACGGAGCTGATCGCGCTCGTAGCCGTGGCTGTCTGCGTAGTGGGCGACATCGAGCCAGTGCCGCGCCCACCGTTCCCCGTGGGCCGGCGACGCCAAGAGGCGATCGACGAGCCGCTCGATAGCGTCGGGGGCGGGGTCGGCCTCGAAAGCGGCAACCTCCTCAGGAGTCGGCGGGAGGCCGACGAGATCGAACGAAGCCCGGCGGATGAGCGCTCGACGATCGGCCTCCGGGGCCGGGGCGAGGCCGCTCTCCGTGAGACGCGCGGCGACGAAGGCGTCGATCGCCGCGGCGCCGACGGCGCTCCCGGGGACGTCGGGGCGGACGACCGGTTGCCAGGCCCAGTGGTCGAGCCGCGGATCGCGCCACGTCCCCTCGGGCCACTCGGCGCCGGCATCGATCCACTCCCCCACAAGCTCGATCTCCTCAGCCGAGAGGGCCTTCCCCCGCGGCGGCATCCGCCGATCGGGATCGGTCGAAGTCACGCGCTCATGGAGCGCGCTTGCGTTACGGTTGCCGGCGACGACGACCGCGGCTGTCT
>CAJAYZ010000185.1 GCA_903949225.1 uncultured Planctomycetaceae bacterium | reverse complement strand
TTCGTCGAGGGTGCCGTCCCCCCAGACGACGCGCCGCGGCGGCTTCGACGGGTTGGATGGATTCGCGGCGGAGTTGTCAAACACGCCTTCCATGACGATCCGTGTCCCGGCCGGCAGCGGGAACGGCTCCCGATAATAAAACTCGTCCTGCCAGGCGTAGTTCCAGGCCGGAATATCGACGAGTCGCTCGATCGACCCGTCGGGCAATTCGGCCCGCACGTTCACTTCCTTGCCGAGGAGGTGCATGTGAGGGACGACGCCGACGACGGTCACCCCCTTGGGGAGCGTGTAGCTCGCCGAGGTGCGCCAGGCCGCGTCGCCGGCGGGGATGTCGATGTTGTACGCGCTCGTCCACAGGCTCCCCACGAGGCGCTCCCGATCGGCGACGATCGCCGCCGTCGGCTCGTCGAGAAAATAGAGGCCGATCTCCGAGCGATCACGCGCCTCGATGCCATCGGGGTGATAGTGGATCTGGACGACGAGATCGGAGCCCTTCTTGAGATGCCGGCCGCGGCCTCCGGGGAGCCGGCGCGGCGTGTTTCCCGGCGACCATCCGCCGAGCGCTCCGGAGGGGAGGAAGCCCGGGCCGGCAAACTTCCCGTAACCCGGCTCGGGCGTCGCCGCATCGAGCCGTCGCGCGGCCCCTGAAGCGTCGAGGAAGAGGACGGCATGATGAACGACGCGTGGAGCACCGGGTTGGAAATCGATCGCGGCCACGACCTTGTCTTCAGGGATGTCGATCGGGATCACGAAGTGCTGGAGGATGTCGGGGCTGTCGCAAGGCACGGTAAACGCCTCCGGCATCCGGACGACGAGATCGGGGGGCCCGAGTTGCCAGCCGGTGGTGAAGGTCGGTAGCGCCGGCTCGTCGGCGGGATCACCAGGCTCGCAGCCCCCTTCGGCCCAGGCCGTGATCGTCTCAATCTCCTGTTGTGTCATCCGGCGATCGCCAAGGAAGGGATGGGCATCGTTGGCGGCAGGCATCCAGGGGGGCATGATCCCGGCCCGGATCGTCTCCACAATCATCGGGGCATGGGACGTTACCTCGGCGCAGGTCGTAAGGGGGAAGGGGGCGACTTCCCCGGCCCGATGGCATGACACGCAGCGGGCATGGACGATCGGCGCGACATCGCGGGCAAACGTCACGGCGGTCGCGGGCACCCGCTCGGCGTCGATCTCCAGTCGGCATCCCACCGGCGCGACAAACGCCTCCGCAGGCGCCTTCCCGGCGGAAATCGCATCGACCGCATCGGCAAGCCAACGCCTGGTGACGGCCGGCCGTCGGCGGCCGACCGCTTCGTAGGCATCGTCGATCGCCCCCTGGTAGGCGATGCGACCACTGGGCTCAACCACAAACGCCTCCGGTGCATGGGTGGGGCGGAGGCGGCCGCGGAGGGCCTCACGTCCTTCCCAGATAACAGGGAAGGGGAGGGGCCGGTCCTGAAAATGGGCGATCGCCTCCTCGCGGGTCATCGACTCGTCGGCGACGACGGCGAAGAACCGCACCGGCATACGGTCGGAGCCTGCGGCTCGGGCGACCTCCTCGGCGATCTTTCGCAACCGCGGCAGTGCCCCTTTCGAAATTGGGCAGGTGGCGGAGACGAAGACGACGACATCAACCGTCCGCGCCCCGTCGTCGAACGAGTGCCCCCGGCCATCGAGGTCGGTCGCCTCGATCGCACCGGCTTCCCAAACGGAAGGAAGAGGCTCGGCAGCCGTAAGCAACGAGAGCACACATGTCACCTGGAGCATCGCAAGAAGAGGTCGCATGAAAAACCTAACTCAATGGGGCCGCCGTACG
>CAJAYZ010000184.1 GCA_903949225.1 uncultured Planctomycetaceae bacterium | reverse complement strand
GGCTCGACATCGGCGAGCATGGCAACGAGGCCTACCACGGCTTCCAACTGATCCGCACCGAATAACGGTGGTCATCCGCACCGTTCACCGTCGGGGGGAGGAGAAGCCCCCCGACGGTTACGATCCAGAAGGATGCCCCAACGGCTTGGGTGGGCACTCCGCCTAGCTCACCCAGGCCGGGGCATTCTTCAGGGTTGTCTTCAGGAGCGTCGCTCGGGCCAGGTGATGCTCCCCGGCCCGGATGGTTGGCGACGGCCGGCTCGCCGGGGTGGCTTATTCCCTTGTCACTTGGCAGGTGTTTGCGGGTAGGCTATCGCGAGGGAGGTACGCCGTCGGTGAAGCTCATCATCGCCATCATTCAGCCGGCCCATCTCGAGAGCGTCAAGCAAGCGCTCTCGGAGGTCGAAGTTTTCCGGCTCACGGTTCTCGACGTCCAGGGCTTCGGGCGACAGCGGGGGCATGTCGAGAGCTACCGCGGCCATGAGATCGCGGTCAATCTCCTCCGCAAGGTTCAGCTTCAGATCGCGGTCAACGACGACTTCGTCGAGCCGACGATCGCGGCCATCGTCAAAGGTGGCCGGACGGGCGAGGAAGGGGAGATCGGCGACGGCAAGATCTTCATCCTGCCGATGGACGAATGCGTCAGAATCCGCACCGGCGAGCGCGGCCGCGAAGCGATCTGACGGCGGGACGCTCAGCCCCGTTGGGGGTGGAGCCGCGTTTGGTCGCCAAGGGCAACCCGGTTGACCGCCGCGAGAAAAGCCTTTGCCGAGGCTTCGAGTGAATCGGTCGACACGCCGCGGCCGCGGGCGATCTGGCTCCCGGGAGCAGCGCCGGCGGGTTGAAGCTCCACCGTCACCTCCGCCTGGGCATCCTTGCCGACGGTTACCGCCTGAACACGGAAGTCGCGGCAGACGGTCATCACGCCGGTGAGCTTCTCGATCGCCAGAAAGATGCCGTCGATCGGGCCGTCCCCGGCGTTCACTTCCACGGAGCTCTCCTCACCCCCCTGGGCAACACGGAGCCGGACGCGGGGCGGCTGGCCGCTGGAGCAGGTGAGGTCGTAGCCGACGAGCGTGAATCGCTCCGGGAGATCGGTGAACTGATCCTCGCAGAGCGCGGCGATGTCGCCGTCGTAGATCTCCTTCTTCCGGTCGGCGAGCACCTTGAACCGGTCGAAGAGGGTCTGGAGCTGTTCTGCGGTCAGTTGGTAGCCCAGCGCCTTGGCGCGATCGGCAAGGGCGGCCCGGCCGCTGTGCTTGCCGAGGACGAGATCGGTGCGGTCGAGACCCACGTCCTCGGGGCGGATGATCTCGTACGTGCTCCGTTCCTTGAGCATGCCGTCCTGATGGATCCCCGATTCGTGGGCAAAAGCGTTGCGGCCGACGATCGCCTTGTTGCGTGGAACCTGGATCCCGGTGATCGTCGCCACGAGCCGACTTGTCGGCACGAGCTTCTGGGTGGTGATCCGCGTCTCGCAGCCGTAATGGTCGCGGCGCGTCCGCAGTGCCATGACCACCTCCTCGAGCGAGCAGTTTCCGGCCCGCTCGCCGAGCCCGTTGATCGTGCACTCGATCTGCCCGGCACCCGCTTCGACGGCCGCGAGGCTGTTGGCCACCGCCAGGCCGAGGTCGTCATGGCAATGAACGCTGATCACGGCGCGGTCGATCCCCCGGACCCGCTCGCGGAGGGTGCTGATGACGCGGTGCATCTGCTGGGGCGTGGCATACCCGACGGTGTCGGGGATGTTCACGGTGGTCGCGCCGGCGTCAATCGCCGCCTCGACGACGCGGCAGAGGAAGTCGAGCTCGGTGCGCGCGGCGTCCTCCGGCGAGAACTCGATGTCCGGACAGAGTTGCCGCGCCCGTTGCACCCCGGCGACGGCGCGGGCCACGACTTCGTCCTCGGTCATCCGCAGCTTGAACTCCCGATGAATCGAACTCGTGGCGAGGAAGACGTGGATCCGCGGCCGTTCCGCGCCGCGGAGGGCCTCCCACGCACGGTCGATGTCGGCGTCATTGCAGCGGGCCAGACCGCAGACGATGGCCCCGCGGATGGTGGCGGCGATCTCCCGAACGCTCGCGAAGTCGCCCGGCGAGGCGATCGGGAAGCCGGCTTCGATGACATCGACCCCCAATTGCTGGAGCGCCTGGGCGATCTCCATCTTCTCGGTGAGGTTCATGCTCGCGCCCGGGGATTGCTCGCCGTCGCGGAGGGTGGTGTCGAAAATGCGGATCATTCGGGCGGACGTCATGAAAGAGCCTCGGGGGGCACCGGTGGGCGGGAGTCTCGGGGCGGCCGGAATCGGCGGCGCGTCCGAGACTGGGGCGGCGGCAGTGGGTGTCGTCGGAGTATCGGGCCCGCAGGAGCGTCGGGCCCGATACTTTGGAGAATGAGGAACCGGATCGGGAAGTATAAGGAGTGGAGCGTTGTTGTGTAGAATCCGGGATGGCCGGCTCCACTGCCTGCCGTCCATCGGAGTCCGACCCACCATGAGCGCCAGCGTCACTGCCGAGAGTCAGGGCGAGCGTTCCGCCCGCCCCCCCCGGGTGAGCACGCCTGGGGGAAACGCCCCCGGAGGACGGACGCCTGCGGGAATCGTGGCCATGATCCGGAAAGGACTGGGGGGGAGTGTGGCCCTGGCCGTGGGGGGGCTTGCGTGGTGGTGGATCTCAACCCACCACTTCAGCGGCGGGGAACACCCGAGCGAGGAACAGGCCGCCGCGGAGGCCAAGGCCCCGGCTAGTACGCTCGCCGACGAAGTTTTCCTCCCGGAGGGATCGCGGACCTCCGCCGGGATCGAGCTGGGGACTGTCACCAGGATGGCGATGCACGATCAGCTCACCGTTCCCGGTCGGCTCGACTACGACGCGCGACGCCGGCTCGATTACGCCTCCCCCGTCGACGGCATCATCTCCCAGGTCTTCGCGCAGGTCCGGCAGCGTGTGTCCAAGGGAGACTCCCTCGCCGAGTTGTCGAGCCCCGCGGTGGGCACGGCCCGGGACGACGTCCGCCGCCGCGAGGATGACAAGCAGATCGAGATCAAGGCAGCGGAATGGTCCACAGCCGTCTCCGACAACGTCGAATCGCTCCTCGACACGCTCGCCCACAAGCCCCCGCTGGCCGACGTCGAGGTGATGTTCAAGGACCGCATTCTGGGCAACCATCGGGAGAAGATCTTCGGGGCGTACTCCAAGCTCCTCCTCATTGAAAAGATCAACCGCAGCACCCGCGAGCTCGGGGACGGCGGGGTGCTCTCGGGGCGGATCATCGAAGAACGGACGAGCAACCTCGAGGTGGCGAAGGCGAACTTCGATGCCGCCTGCGAGGAGGCGCTGTTCACCACCCGCCAGGAACGGGATCGGGCGCGGGCGACTCTCGCCCAGGCCGATCGGCTCGTCCAAGTGTCGAAGGAGCATCTTCGCACCCTTGTCGGGAGCCGGCTCGGCGCCGAGATCGCAGCGGTTGCCGAAGACGCTCCCGACAGCCCGGGAGATACCGGGTCACTGAGCACGCTCTTCCTGCGGACCCCCTTCGACGGGGTGGTCGAGGATGTCTTCGTGGCCCGCGGGGAGCGTGTCCAGGGGGGAGACCCGATGTTTGTCGTTGCCGACACGTCGCTCCTCTGGGTGCGGGCCCAGATTCACGAACGGGAGTGGACGGCCGTCGATGTCGTCCAGGGGCAGCAGGTCAAGGTGAACGTTCCAGGGGCCGAGGGTCACGAACTCGTCGCCCGCGTCCACCATGTCGGCGCGATCGTCGAGGCCGAATCGCGGAGCGTGCCGCTGGTGGCCGAGCTCGAGAATGACGATGCCCATCTGAAGCCGGGGATGTTCGTCTGGGTCGATCTCCCCCAGGGAAGCGTTCGTGACGCCTTGGCTGTTCCCGCCGCTGCCATCATGCGGCACGACGGGGAGGCGTTCGTCTTCGAGCCACTCACCGAAGGACGCTACCGGCGCGTCGCCGTCACCACCGGCATCGACAACGATGGTCTCGTCGAGATCCTCTCGGGCCTCCAGGAGGGGGAGCCGATCGTCGTGGCCGGGGCGTTCGTGCTCAAGAGCGAATTGCTCCTCGAGAGAGATAAGTAGCCGTCGGGCATCCCGGCGTTCGGGGTTTGTCGAGAGCCTGCCGGCGGCCCGGAAGGTCTGTCTGACGGGCGGTAGCGGGGAGGACGGCAGTGCTTTCAGGCCTCATCGAATGGTCGTTGTCGAACCGGGCCCTTGTGCTCGCGATGTTCGTCCTCATGTCGGTGGGAGGGCTGTACGCGGCCACCCAGATCCCCGTTGACGCTGTGCCCGACCTCGTCAACATCCAGGTGCAGGTCGTCACTGAGGCGGGGACGATGTCGCCGCTGGAGGTGGAACGCTACGTCACCTACCCCGTCGAGTTGTCGATGAGCGGATTGCCGCAGGTCGAGGAGATCCGCAGCATCTCCCGGTTCGGCATCTCGCTGGTGACGATCGTCTTCCGTGAGGGGACCGACATCATGCTCGCCCGCCAGTTCGTGGCGGAACGCCTCCCCGAGGCGAAGGGGCGGATCGCCGTCGGTCATGGCGACCCGAAGCTCGGCACGCTCAGCACCGCGCTCGGCGAGATCCTCCAGTTCGAGGTCCGCGGCACGGGGCATGATCTCATGGAGCTCCGCAGCATCCTCGAGTGGGACATCGCTCCGGCGATGCGCGAGGTATCCGGGGTCACCGACATCAACTCCCACGGCGGCTTTGCCAAGAGCTACCAGGTTGAGATCGATCCCGACCGGATGAGTGCCCAGGCGGTGACGCTCGGGGAGGTTCTGGCTGCGCTCGAACGCAACAACGAGAGCACGGGCGGCGGCTACATCGTCAAGAACGGTGAGCAGCGGTTCATCCGCGGCCAGGCGCTCCTCCAGAGCGTCGCCGACATCGAGCAGGTGGTGGTGCGCAGCCCCGCGGGGGGCGTGCCCGTGCTCGTCCGCAACATCGGCCGCGTCGCGATCGGGCCGTTGACGCGCCAGGGGGCCGTGACGCGTGGCGGCCGCGGCGAGGTGGTGACGGGGATGGTGATGATGGTCCGTGGCGAGAACAGCCGGCGCGTCGTCGGGGCGGCGAAAGCGAAGCTCGAGGAGATCCGGCGAACGTTGCCGCCCGGAGTCGAGATCGACATCGTCTACGACCGCTCGGAACTGATCGCCCGGACGCTCGACACCGTGCTCCACAATTTGGCAGAGGGGGGGCTGCTCGTGATCGGCGTGCTCCTCATCCTCCTCGGAAACGTTCGCGCTGGCCTGATCGTCTCTCTGGCAATTCCGCTGTCGATGCTGTTCGCGTCGAACCTGATGTGGATGACGGGGATCTCGGCGAGCCTCATGAGTCTGGGCGCCATCGACTTCGGTCTCGTCGTCGACAGCTCGGTGATCATGGTCGAGAACTGCGTCCGCCGGCTCGGATTGGCCGCCCCCGGGGAATCGAAGCTTGCCATCGTCCGGGACGCCGCGATCGAGGTCCGGGGGCCGACGATGTTCGGCGAGCTGATTATCGCCGTGGTCTACCTGCCGATCCTGTTCCTCGAGGGAACGGAAGGGAAGCTGTTCCGCCCGATGGCGCTGACAGTGCTCTTCGCGCTCCTCGGGTCGCTGGTCATCTCGCTGACCCTCATGCCGGTGCTGGCGGCGACG
>CAJAYZ010000183.1 GCA_903949225.1 uncultured Planctomycetaceae bacterium | reverse complement strand
CGGCGAATTGTCGGTGCCCCACTCGAAGCCCTTGATCTCCTTGATCCGTTCCGGAAGCGCGCCAAAAGCCTTCACGATCCGCGCCACGTCGGCCTCGGTCGACGTCTCCTTGAACTTGAACATCACCACATGCCTGAGCATCTTTTCAGTCTCCTGCGGTATGCCGGCAGACACGAGGCCTGCCGCGGTGAGCCCCGCCACCATCCGCGCCGCCAGGAACTGGTCGCCGGCCGGAGTGAGGTGGACGCCGTCGGTCGTGAGGATCCCCTCCTTGGCGTTGGCCGTGTTGTGTTCGGCGAGGTGCGCAACACACGCCTTGCGGAGATCGATGAGCGGGGCCTTCATGTCGGTAGCCACGCCGCGGGTGATGTCGGCGTATTCATCGAGCATGCTGTCGAGCGGATTGGTGCCGGCCTGCTTCTCGCCGATCACCGTCGGCGTGCAGAGCACCGCCTTCCCCCCGATGCCGCGGATCTTGTCGACGAGCGTCCGGAGCCCCTTCTCAAACTCCTCCTTCGGCGTGCCGCGGCCGTTCTGGCTGTGCCAGACGTCGTTGATCCCGATGTAAATGACGACGACATCGGGCTTGCGGGCGAGGACGTCGCGGTCGAGCCGGGCAAGGAGATCGGGCACCCGGTTGCCGCTGATCCCGGCGCCGATCACTTCCGGGGGCGCGGCGGGGGTGGCCGCGGCGAGCGCTTGCCGGGCGAGCGTCACATAGCCATGGGGGCCGGCGCCGGCTTCGGTGATCGAATCGCCGAGGAACACGATCCGTGGGGCCTGGGAGGGCTCGTCGCCATGAGAGACCGACATCGGAGAGACCGACATCGCCAACCCCACCGCCACGCCCAGGCAGACGCTCCAAACACCGAACCACGAAAGATGGACCACAGGGGAAACTCCTCGGAAAGGGGCGACACCAGGACCAATTCATCTGGCCCCGCAGTGCCGCCGGCAGTGTACCCGACGCCGCGACCCGGTAGGCTTTCCCGGGAGCATTGATGCCACCGCCGGGCGTCGCCCTCATCCCCCCCTCCAATCTCCATCCCCGCCCTTCAAGCGAGAGCTTCCATGCAACGCCGAGACTTCCTTCACACCGGAATCGGGCTGGCCGCGATCGGCACCCTGCGGGCTGACTCGGCCGCTGCCGCCGAGCCCCTCAAGCCGCTCCGCGTGGCGCTCGTCGGTTGCGGCTGGTATGGAAAGACCGACCTCTTCCATCTCATGCAGGTGGCGCCGGTGGAGGTCGTCGGGCTGTGTGACGTCGATTCAGCGATGCGCGAGGCCGCTGCGGCCCTCGTTGCCAAGCGGCAGCCCTCCGGCAACACGCCGCCGCTGTTTGGCGACTACCGTAAGCTCCTCGCCGACACCAAGCCCCAGATCGTCCTCGTCGGCACGCCCGACCACTGGCACTGTCTGCCGATGATCGCTGCCTGCGAGGCGGGGGCCGATGTCTACGTGCAAAAGCCGATCAGCTTCGATGTTGTCGAGGGGCGGGCGATGGTGGCGGCGGCGCGGCTCCATGGCCGCACAGTCCAAGTCGGCCTCCAGCGCCGCAGCACCCCGCATCTCCTCGAGGCCCGCGACCGCTTCATCGCCTCCGGCCGCCTCGGAAAAATCGCCGCGGTCGACATCCACAGCTACTACGGCACGCGCGAGGCCTATCCGCCGCCGGCACCAGCGCCGGCGACGCTCGATTGGGAGATGTATTGCGGCCCGGCGCCACTCGTTTCCTACAACCCCCAGATCCATCCCCGCGGCTGGCGCGACACCTATGAGTTCAGCAACGGGCAGACGGGGGACCTGTGCGTTCACTTCTACGACCTCGTCCGCTATTTTCTCGGCCTCTCGTGGCCGGAGCGGATTTCAGCGTCGGGCGGCTCGCTTGTCCGCAATCCGGATTCGAACGTCAAACTCCACGACACGCAGACGGCGCTCTTCGACCATGGCGACGTGCAGGTGGTGTGGACGCAGCGCAACTGGGGTGAGAACCCCGATCCCGACTATCCGTGGGGGGCGACGCTCTACGGCTCGCAAGGGACGCTCCGCCTGAGCGTGGCGAAGT
The DNA here is from genome assembly GCA_903949225.1 of uncultured Planctomycetaceae bacterium. Lineage (GTDB taxonomy): Bacteria > Planctomycetota > Planctomycetia > Pirellulales > UBA1268 > QWOP01. The sequence goes on along the minus strand of CAJAYZ010000183.1, from coordinate 443 downwards.
GGGATTTCAAGCCGAAGGACGGCGGCCCGGCCGAGCACGGAGAGTTTCTCGACGAGCGCGAGAAGTATCCCCAGGATGTCGAGCACCAGGAGACGGAGCCCTTCGCTGCGCCGGCGACGCGTCGCCACATGCTCGACTTCCTTGAGGCCCGGGCGACGGGGCGGAAGCCGGTGGCCGACATTGCCGAGGGGCATGTCTCGAGTGCGTCGTGCATCCTTGCCAACGTCTCGATGCGCCTGGGACGGAGCCTGTCGCTCGATCGCGAGGGAAACATCGTCGGCGACGACGAAGCCAACGGCCATCTGGCGCGCGACTACCGCGCCCCTTGGCAACACCCGCGGCCAGAGGCGGTGTGACCGGGCGGGCGGGTGGGTGGCATTCCATCAAGCTGCTTGCGAAAGGCATCCCGTCCCGGCGCCCGGATCAACGCGACTCCGGACGCG
>CAJAYZ010000182.1 GCA_903949225.1 uncultured Planctomycetaceae bacterium | reverse complement strand
GGGTGATCGCCGACGCGTGGGGATAGATCATGGAGAAGACCGACTCGCTGCCCCCCAAGCTGCGAGGGCAGGCAGCCGCCGCGGGATGGGCCACCTCGGAAGCGGCGAAACGTCGCGCCGTGGACCAGTTCTTCGCCACGCCACCGGCCGACAGGAAGGCCGAACTCGATCGACAGATCAAAAGCGAGAAGTTGCTCCGTGGGGCCTTCGCTGCCACGGCTAAAGCACCCGCAGGAGCAACCGCTCCCACGCAGGCCACAGGCCAACCGGGAGGTGCCGCAGGCAGAGGCAGCGCACCGCCGCAGGCGCCAAGCGAAGACTCCCGCAACGCCGGCCGCAAGGGGGTCATCGACAACACCAGCTCGTCGCAGCGAGCCCGGTTCTTCGAGTATCAGCGGGCCCTCAACGAGCGTCGCAAGGCGACCGCGGGACGGTGAGAACGCGATTCCGGCTCTCCCGCTACGATGGCCCGCTGTGCCGCCAGCCTGCCCCTGGAATGGAATTCATGAGCCCCCCTGCTGATTCCCGTCGCCACGATCTCGATGCCCTCCGCGCCGTGGCGATGCTCCTCGGCATTTTCCTCCACGCCAGCCTCGCCTACGTCCCGGGAATCCCCTGGCCGGTGCAGGACACGCAGCCGGCCCCCTGGCTCGGGCTGCTGTTTCTCGCGATCCATGGCTTCCGGATGCCGCTGTTCTTCCTCGTCAGTGGCTTCTTCACGGCGATGCTTTGGCAACGCCGTGGCCCGTGGGCGATGCTCGCGCAGCGCTACAAGCGGGTCTTCGTCCCCTTGCTCCTCGGCTTCTGCACCCTGCTTCCCTTCTTCGACTGGGTGTCCAAGCACGCTCCGGGTGCCGCCGCGGCGGGCGCTCCGACGGTGCCCGCCGGGCCCGCCTCGCCGTTGACCAAGGTGATCCGGGCCAAGGATGCCGCCGGTGTTGCCGCAGCGATCGCGGCCGGAGCCGATGCCACTGGGGTCGACGCGGAGTTCCGGATCCCACTGATCACGCTTGCGGCCCTCGTCGGAAACGTCGACGTGACGCGGGCCCTCATCGACGCCGGTGCCGACCCAAACGCCCTCGGTGGCGACGGCCGCACGCCCCTCCACGCCGCGGCCTTTGCCGGCCACCTGCCGATCGTGGAACTTCTCTTGGAAGCTGACGCCGATCCTGCGAAGCGCGGACCGGACGGCGGAAGTCCCCTCGACTCGACGAAGGCCGACGCCGGCACCACCGCCTTCATCGCCGGCCTGTTGCGAATCGAGCTTGCGTCTCCGAACACGCTCGCCAGCGATCGTGACGCCATCCGCGCGCTCCTCGCCTCCCGCACCGGCGAATCGACCGCCATGCCCGTGCTTCCGCCCGCCGATTTCCTCACGCGGGCCCGCAACGCCTACCGAGACTGGCTTCTCTCCCCGAAGTTTGTCGTTGCCATGCCTCTCGATCCGTCGCCGCAGTCGCTGCTCACCGGCATGACGCTCAACTATCTGTGGTTTCTGATGTTTCTCTGCTGGCTCGCCTTCGGGTTTGTCGCAGTCGCCGCGCTGGCGACACGCCTGGGCCTCGCCGCCCCACCGAGTTGGCTGGTCACCTCCCCCGCGGCCCTCCTTTGGACGGTGCCGCTGACGCTCGTCCCGCAGGTCTTCATGGGGCTGTTCGCGCCGGGGTTCGGTCCCGACACCTCCGCCGGGCTCCTCCCCCAGCCGCATGTCCTCGCCTACTACGCTGTTTTCTTCGGCTACGGGGCGTTGTTGTTCCTCGCCGAACACCGGTCGAACAACGCTGACGAGAGCGTCGGACGGCGCTGGCTCGTGCCGCTGCTCATCTCGCTTTTGATCTGCTTCCCCGTCGGCCTCGCCACGATCCAATTCCCGGCGGCCGGCGCCCTACCGCAGGTGCTCTATGCCTGGCTGATGAGCTTTGCAGCGATCGGCTTCTTCCGCTGGCTCGTGCCGGCGGAGAGCCGGATGTGGCGCTACCTCTCCGACTCGGCCTACTGGCTCTACCTCGCCCACATGCCGGTGGTGATCCTGCTTCAGCAATACTCGCGCGGCTGGCCGTTGTCGGGCACGCTCAAGTTCTTCCTCGTGACGACGATTGCCACCGCGATCCTCTTGGTGAGCTATCAGCTCCTCGTCCGCCACACGCCGTTGGGACTGCTCCTCAACGGCCCGCGGCCACGTCACGGTCGCGCCAGCCGCGCCGCAATCCGCTCGGTGTCATAGACGCAGCCGCGCCAGGTGCCGCCGCTGGCCGATTGGAGGATCGCCCAGAGCTTCGTGTCGTCGGGGAGATGGGGATCGGGGGCGAGATCGGGGCGGGAGGGGCGACGAGCCAATTCACTCGCCCCTTCTTCAGCGCTCGATGTGCCTGCCTCATGGCCCGCCCACCCGATCAGATCGATCGAGCCGCTCGCGCTCCCGGTGTCGATCACGACGCGGACGGTGTCCCCGTCGAGCAGCTTGCCGAGCGGCCCGCCGGCGAGCGCTTCGGGCCCGACATGGCCGATGCAAGCCCCGGTAGAGACGCCGGAGAAGCGGGCATCGGTGATCAGCGCCACCCGATTGCCCCCGGGAATGTGCTTCAGGGCGCTGGTCACCTGATAGGTCTCCTCCATCCCCGTTCCCATCGGGCCAACGCCGGCCAGGATCATGACATCGCCGGCGATGATCCTCCCCTCCTTGATCGCGGCAATCGCCGCTTTTTCACTCGTGAACACGCGTGCGGGCCCCTCGTGGCGATAGACGCCGTCGGCGCCGATCACGCTCGGATCGATCGCGGTTGCCTTGACGACAGAGCCCTCCGGGGCGAGGTTGCCCCGCGGGAAGGCGAGCGTCCGCTTCAGACCGGCCCGGGCCGCCTTCTCCGGCGGGAGGATGACGTCGTCGGGATCGACGCCGTCGAGCTCGGAAAGCAACCGCCGGAAGCGCTGCCGCCGATCGCTCGTCCGCCACCAGTCGAGGGTCTCGCCCACCGTCCAGCCGGAAACGGTCCGCGCCGAGCCATCGATGAGCCCGAGGGCATCGAGATGGAGCATCACCTCCGGCACACCTCCAGCGAGAAACACTCGCACCGTCGGATGGTGAACTGGGCCATTGGGAAGAACGCTCACGAGGCGCGGCACGACGGAATTGACCTCGATCCAGTCGTCGACGGTCGGCAGGGGAATGCCAGCGGCGTGGGCGAAGGCCGGGATGTGGAGGAGGAGATTCGTCGAGCCACCGAAGGCGGCATGGACCACCATCGCGTTGCGCAGGGAAGCGGGCGTGACGATGTCGCGCATCGTTGATCCGTCCCCGGCGAGCGACACCAGCGCCCGCGCCGAACGGACGGCGAGATCGCGCCACACCGGCTGCCCCGACGGCACCAGCGCCGCATGGGGGAGCGTGAGGCCGAGGGCCTCAGCCACCACCT
>CAJAYZ010000181.1 GCA_903949225.1 uncultured Planctomycetaceae bacterium | reverse complement strand
GTCGCGCCTAGCTGCCCGTGGAAAAAGTCATCCATGACCTTTTTCCACTTGGAAAACCTCCGGTTTTCTCGAGTGCTACGCACTCGCGACCGCCTCGTGCGGTCGGGCCGGCACTTTATCCACAGCCTGCTAGCCCCATCGCAACACTCTTCGGCGCCGGCGGCGGCCCGCCGGCAGTCGTCCGGCGGCGACTGCGAAGGGCTGTGCAAAACCCCGCAGCGCGGGGCCGCAGACTCGATCTCAATCGACCCATCCTGCTCAATCCGCAAGGCCAGCCGCTGTAGATCCAGGCGCCGACGGGTCAGTCGGGCGTTCCGAACACCTCATCGAGGGCATCGGCAAAGATCTGGTGGCCGGCGACGTTGGGGTGGTTGATGTTGTTTTCCATGAGCGTCAGGTAGGGGATCCCCTGACGCCAGAGGCGGCCGTAACGCCGCGCAGCATCGGCCAGTGCCACGTGCTCCGGGTGGGCGGCAACAAAGGCTTTCAGTCCGGCGACGTAGGGGCGCGGATCGTCGTCGATGTCACGCTGGCCACGCTCGACGAATCCCGGCCCCATCCACTCCGGCATCACGTAGTGGGGCGTGAGGATGATCCATTCGGCGCCGATGCCGCGGAAGTCGGCGAGCAACCGGCCATACTGCTGATCGACGTCTGCCGGGGCCATGCCAGCGTCGTTGACAAACTCGGAGACGATCAGGTGCGGGCGAGCCTCCAGCACCTTCTCTCGATAGTTGTGGTCGCTGCCGGGGGGCTCGGCGAGGTAGCTGCCGGTGTTGCGGCCCCCCCAGGCCTCGGTGACCAACTCGATCTTGGCCTGTGGATAGCGGACCTTGAGTCGCTCCACGAACATCGACTGCCAGCGGCCGTAGGTGGTGACGCTGTCTCCCCAGGCGAGGATTTTCAACGGCTCGCCCGCCTCGAGACGACGGAGCGTTTCAGGCAGCCGGGCCTTGGCGAGGGGCGGTTGATCCGGGGGGAGCGGCGGACAGCGGCCTTCGAGAATCGGAAAGAGGTTTGCATCCGAGAGCTTCTCGATCCGCCCAGGAAGATAGACATTCACGAGCCGTTCACTCCCGGCCGGGATGGAGGGCGGTTCGCAGAGAACGATCTGCGGCTCGCCGCGCACCAACTCGAGCGTGCCATCCGTGAGACGGACGACCGAATCGATCCGTCGCAGGGCGGCACGGTAGCTGGCCCACACCGGCTCCCCTTCCCCGATGCGGCCGCCGGCGAGCCGACCCACGGTGCCCCATTCGGTATCAGCTTCCCAGTCACGCCCACGCTCCAGAACGGCTCCGTCCGTTCCCGGGGCCGACTTGACGACGAGCGACTCGGGGTCGAGGGCCCGGATCACGGTGCACTCGGCCGCCTTCACCTCCTCGAGCGCAACCCCCTTTACCCAGCCGGGAACTGTGGGGTTGAACAGCGGCAGCGTGGGGATTTTCTCATTGAGCACCTCGACGCCGTCAGGGGGAGCGATGAGGAACGTCTCCGTGGCCGTGACGCCGGCGGCCGTGTCGGCCACGCGCACCTCCCAGTCGCCGGCGAGTTCGACGACGACCTCCGCAGCCGCCCCGGGGAGCGTCGGGACAGCCAAGGCGACGATGGCAACGGCAAGGATTGACGGTGAAAGGCGGCGCATCGCAAAGGCTCCGGGAGTCAGGGATGGCGGAAGGACGGTTACTCGATCCGGTAGAGATGCCCCTCGGTGCGGAGGAAGAACGCCCCCTCC
>CAJAYZ010000180.1 GCA_903949225.1 uncultured Planctomycetaceae bacterium | reverse complement strand
GATGCTGGCCGCCGCTTGCCTGATCGGCGTCTCGACGCCGTCGACGCCCTTGTTTGCCCAAGGGGGAGTAGGCCTTCTCGCCAAGCCGCTCGACGAGCAGGCGCGGCCGAATCCGCTCCAGGGATTGCCGCAAGGGGCGCAGAACATGGCCCAAAACTTCGCCAATGGCGGCGCCGCTCCTGGGGCTCAGCCGGCCGCCCCGGCCGCTGCTGACGGCCCCGAGGCGTCGATCATGTCGGTGAAGTACATCCCGGCGTACTTCATCACGGTCCTTGCCGCCGGTCTGGGCCTGTTCGTGGCCTGCAAGTTCAGCGGTCGGCGCCGCGACGTGTAGCCTTCGGCTGCTGCGTGTTCAGCAGCGAACGTCGTCGGCCCGTCCGACTGCCTTCATCGTGCGAAGGAAGTGGGGGCCAGCCTGGAGGGGCGACTCTGCCGGGGCATCGACTTTGACGCGCTCGGCACTCCGCCGCAGGTGCGGGGCATGGAAGAACTCGGCGATCCGGCCCACCACCGTCTCCTGCTCCACGGCCTGGAGTTCCGGGTAGATCGGCAGGGCGAGGGTTTCGAGGGCGGCCTTCTCCGTCTCCGGCAGGTCGCCGACACCCCAGCCGAGGTGGGCGAAGCACTTCTGGAGGTGGAGCGGCACGGGATAGTAGATCTCGGTGCCAACGCCGCACTTCGCCAGGTGGGTTCGCAGGGCGTCCCGCTGGCCACCGGCGATGCGGACGACGAACTGATTCCAGACGTGGCGTCCGCGCGGTTCGTCGGTCGGCACGGTGACATGGCGATCGAGGTCGTACTCGGCGAACAGTTCGGCGTAGCGGGCCGCATTTTCCTGTCGCCCGGTCGTCCAGCGGTCGAGGTGCGGGAGCTTGACCCGCAGAACCGCGGCCTGGATTGAATCGAGGCGGCTGTTGATGCCGACGACCTGGTGGTAATAGCGCGGCTCCATGCCGTGAACCCGCAGGAGTTTGAGCTTCGCGGCGAGGTCGTCCCGCGTGGTCGTCATGAAGCCGCCGTCGCCGACCCCACCGAGATTTTTCGTCGGATAAAAGCTGAAGCAGCCGATGTCGCCGAGGCCGCCGGAGCATCGTCCGTGCCAGGTGGAGAGGATCGATTGGGCGGCGTCCTCGATCACCGGGATGCCGGCGCTGTTGGCGATCGGCATGAGCGCATCGATGTCGGCGGTGCGGCCGAAGAGGTGGACGGGGATGATCGCCTTCGTGCGCCGGCTGATCTTCCGCTTCACGTCGGCCGGGCTGACGAGGTAGGTGTCGGGATCGATGTCGGCGAAGATCGGCACGCCGCCGAGTCGCGTCACGGCGCTGGCGGTTGCGAAGAAGGTGTAGCTCGGCAGGATCACCTCGTCTCCGGCCTTGATGTCGAAGGCCATCAGGGCGAGGAGGAGCGCGTCGGAGCCGGAGGCGCAACTGATGGCGTGCGGCACACCCAGAAGCCGTGCCAGTTCGGCCTCGAGATCGGTGACGTCGGGGCCGAGGATGAACCGCCCGGAGTCACACACCCGCTCGATGGCCGCGCGAATCTCGTTCCGCAAGGTGGCGTACTGGCGATCGAGGGCGAGGAGCCCGACCTGCGGCAGGAATCCCTGCGTCTGGTCGGAGGCTGCCGTCTGATCGGCGGGCGTGGCTGAGGGGGGCGTGTTCGTGCGGATCATGAAGTTCTGCTCCGGTCCTAACCGCGTTCGGGGGCGGGCGTCTGCCGGGGATGTCTCAACCCCCGGCCGCCCTCATCGTGATGCGTACGTGATCGTCACAATCGTCACAGCCGCTTCAGTCATTTGGGCGGCGGTTCAGGGCGTTCCCTGATCTGCTTGACCGGTCTTCAGTCCCGTTGGGGCCCGAGGGGTGGAAAAGGGGGGAATAGGGGAGCTTTCCTCTCCCGGTCAAGGTCAGGGGTTGGCGGGATCGTGTCCGTCCTTCTCCTCCATTCGCAGGCCGCCAGCCAACGTCAACGGATCGGCGAAAATCGGAAGCAGCCTGGAAGAGTGGGGGGGTGGGGATGTCGGCGCTGCCTTGGGCGATCGGGCGATCGGGGGCGATCCCCTCCGCAAGGTTTGACATCACCCCTCCAGCAACCCTAGATTCCTTTTGTTTCCAGGTCGCCGTCGGTACTTGTCGAGCTTTGTCACGATGGACAGGATGCCCGGAGGTGGCGAGGCTCGGCTGGACGTTTCTTCCCGATGATCACTCCGGCGGCCATTGGGGCCGTCCTCGGGGTTGACCGGGACTCTGCAGGGGGAGTCGAGCGGAGGTCGGGGGCTTTTTGCCCCGGCGCCGCGAGTCGGATGGCAGCCATGACGCTCATCGATCTTGGGCCGATCGCCCAGAGGCTCGGCCTGCCAGTTGGCGGTGTCGACGCGGTGGTACGACTCCTCGACGAGGGGAACACCGTTCCCTTCCTCACCCGCTACCGGCGCGACCAGACCGGAGGGCTCGACGAGGTCGAGATCCGCCGGATCGCCGAGGCTGTCGCGAAGGCCCGGCAGATCGCCGACCGCAAGCAGACAATCCTTCGCACGATCAAGGGGCAGGGAAAGCTCACTGAGACGCTCGAGCAGCGGATCGAAGCGGCGACGAGCACGAAGCAACTCGAAGACATCTATCTTCCCTTCAAGCCGCGGAAACTCTCGCTGGCGGAGATTGCCCGGCAGCGGCGACTCGAACCCCTCGCCCGCGAGATCCTCTCCGCCGACCCGGCGGCGGCCGATCTCGACAAGCGCGCCGCCGACTTCATCGATACCGATGGCCAAGTGGCGACGGTTGCTGATGCCCTCCTCGGCGTCGGGCACATCATTGCGGATGTGTTCGCCGAACGGGCCGACGTCCGCCAGGCGCTGCGGGCGATCCTTTCCAAGCAGGCGCATCTCACCAGCCAGCGGGTAGAGACGGAGGGAAAGGCCCTCTCCAAGGACGAGAAGCACTACCGCGATTACTTCAAGTACTCCGAGCACATCCAGCGGATTCCCCCTCACCGCGCCCTGGCAATCAATCGTGGCGAACGGGCCCGGTTGCTGAAAGTTCGGATCGAGGGGCCGATCGACGAGATGCAGGCGGCGGCCGAGGCGCTTCTGATCGATCCTGCTCACCCGCACGCTGAGTTCCTTCGCGGCTGTGCGCGTGACTCAGTCACCCGTCTGGT
>CAJAYZ010000179.1 GCA_903949225.1 uncultured Planctomycetaceae bacterium | reverse complement strand
TTCGAGGGCCCGCCGTAGATTGCTTGCCCGCGCTTTGCGCTTGCGGTCGACGCTTGCGGGGCTGCTGTGCTAGGACTGCTGCAAGCTGACCCAGGGCTGCTGCGAGTGCCTGGCTGCCTGCTGCCAGGCCGGCTGTGCCTGCACCGTCTGCTTCGGCGGCGTCCCCGTCTGCTGCGGCACCTGCGTCTGCTGAGAAAGCCCCTCGAAAAAACCACCCGGATCGTGGACCACCAGCCCCCCTTGGACCGTTTTCTGGGCCCTGCGGGGGTGGGGTAGTCTGCGATGTCCGGGTCAAAAAACCGGTGAAGCCCGCCTGAAAAGAACGTTTTCAGGCGGGCTTTCCTGTTTCAACAAAAAATACATGATTATGTTGACGATTTTGATAATTAAAATCACGCTGTGCAGCCGTTTGCTCTGCCGATCGAATCATTTGCCTCCCGGGGCCCCTCCGATGACGATCTTGCGCCGTTTTTTCAGCTCCCTCTCAAGAGTGACAGTCCTCGTCGCCGTCGCGCTCACCGGTCTGGCCACGGGATGCTCAAAACCGTCGGGGACGGGCACGGCAGCGACCCCGTCGATCGAGCTCCTCAACGTCTCCTACGACCCGACGCGCGAGCTCTACAAGGACATCAACACCGCCTTCGCCAAGCACTATTTGGCCGAGCACGGCACCGAGGTGGCGATCAAGCAGTCGCACGCCGCGTCGGGAAGCCAGTCGCGGGCCGTGATCGACGGCCTCGAAGCCGACGTTGTTACCCTCGCCACCTGGCCCGATGTCGAGGCGATCGCCAAGGCGGGGCTCGTCAAGGCCGACTGGCAGCACCGCTTCGACAATGCGTCGATCCCCTACCACTCGGTCGTCGTGTTCGTGGTCCGCAAAGGAAATCCGAAGGCGAACGCCGACTGACAATTTCTGAGCGGCCGGCGACGAGGCGCGGTGGGACTCAAGCTGGCCGCAAAAGCGATCATCCCGGAGGGGCCTGGGCGGGGTGAACCCCGCTCAGGCCCCCGGCTTTTTGGATCGCCGCCCCCCGGGCTTCGCCCCCGCCACGATCGCCCTCCGGGGCCGTGGCTTTCAAAAGCGGCGTCCACGCCGTACCCTGTCGGGGTGGATCCCGGCGTCTCCCTCCCGAACGCGGCGCCCACCGATCACCGGCACGGAGCCACCGAAGGCCCTCAGCGGCGCCCCCGAGCAGCCATGAAGAGGGCGCTGGCGCGGAGGCTGGAATCCAGGGCCGGGACGGGGCCCTTGCCACGAGCGTGTGCATGAGCGACATCCTGTTCCACTACTACCGCGTCAATCCAACGACGTGGTTCTACCTGTCGTCGCTCCTCTCGATCGCGCTGTTCTTCAAGTTCAACCGCGTCTGGAGCGTGCGGAACCTCGATCTCGTCGGCCTGATCCTGTTCGCGCCTGGATTGCTGGCGGTGGAGTACGGAAGCTTCCGGGCCAATCAAGCGGCGCTCCAGCTCGGCTACATCTGGCTGTTCTCGGTGTCTGCGGCGTTCCTCGTGCGGATGCTGTTCGACTCGATGATGGTCCGCCGGCCGCTCCTCGAGCCGAACCTCACCACCGGTGGGCTGGTGTTTCTGGGGAGTTCGCTCCTCGTGTTCCTGCTGGCCAACGTGATCACGTCGCGCCCCCAGCAATCCGACGTCGCGGCGGCCGCCGCCGCCGCCCCCAGAATCGAGCCTGTCGCGGCGCGTGATGAAGCCGATCCCCTCGAGCGACTCGGGCCCGGCTATCCGCTTCTCTTCCTCCTGCCGCGGATCTCGGCGCAGCGGATCTTCTCCCCCGAGGCCGATGGCCAAGGGACCGTCGAGGCTGCCGGCGACGCCAGGATCGTCAATGAGACCACCGCCCGCGTGATGGCGATCCTCTCGCAATTGGCGATCGTCGCGGGGATGGTGTTCACCGGCTGGCGTCACTTCGAGAACGCCCGCCTCGGGATCGCCGCGGCGGTCCTCTACCTCCTCCTCCCCTACACGGCGATCATGACCGGACGGGTCGACCACGCCCTGCCGGGGGCGCTGGTGATCTGGGCGATCGCCACCTACCGCCTCCCCCTCGCCTCGGGCTTCCTCATCGGAATGGCGATGGGCACGACCTACTATCCCGTGTTCCTCCTCCCTCTGTGGTGCAGCTTCTACTGGGAGCGTGGCATCCGCCGGTTTGCCGTCGGCGTCGCTGTCGCCCTGGCGTTGCTCGTCGCTGCCCTCTGGTGGAAGACGGCCGATCCTACAGCCTTCGCCGGTCAACTTCGGCAGATGTTCGGCTGGATCTTCCCCAACGAGGTCACGCTCGAGGGCTTCTGGGCCCTGCCGGCCAACGACGCCGTCTTCCGGCTCCCGGTGCTCGCAGCCTTCGTCGCGATGATGGCCACGCTCGCGATCTGGCCCTCGCCGAAGAACCTCGGCACGCTCATGAGCTGCACCGCCGCGGTCCTCATCGGGAGCCAGTTCTGGAAGGCCCACGACGGCGGCTTGTTTCTCGCCTGGTTTCTCCCGGTGCTTCTCTTGGTCGTCTTCCGACCGAACCTGGAAAACCGGGTGGCGCTGCTCGTCCTCGAGCCGGAATGGTTCCCGCGCCGCGCCCGTCAGGCCGCCTGAAAAGGGCAGCCTGACACTGGCCGTCAGCGGCCGCGGCGGAGATCGACAGGCTCGGCAAGCTCTCGGCTGGCCAGCCACTGCCGCCACGCCGGAAGATTCCACTGGAAATCCTGGCCGGTGATCCGGACAAGCGCCCCCAAGGCCGCCTCGTTCCGCAGCCGCACTTTGCCCCGTTTCGGTCCCCCGCCGAGCGACAGACCTTCCCCACCGCTGCCGAAGGCCACGCTCGTCTGCCCCGCCTGGCGGCCATCGGAAGCGATGACGACATGCTCGGTTTCGAGGGCCTCGACGAGCGCCACCGCCGTCCCGGAAAGCCCGAGGGCTCCGATCACCTCGGCAGCCCGGTTGACGCGGGCATTGTCAGGCCCGCCGAGGGCCGCCACGCAGGCGGGCTCGGCAATCCGTGGGCCGATCGCCTGAAGGCGTTCGACGGCGGTCAGGCGGGTGTCGGGATCGGCATGGTCGATGGCCACCTGGAGAATGATCGCGATTGCGTCGGGCGACCCGATCCGGGCGAGCGCCTCGAGGAGAAAGGCCCGCACCTGGGGCACCGCCTCACGGGCTACTGCCGCGCCGAGCGCCGGCACCGCAGCCGGATCGACGATCTCGCGGAGCTCCTCGGCGGCCGGCGCTGACGTGGCGGGGTCGTCGAGCCGGCGACGCAGTTTCTCAAGCCTCGGCCCCCATTGCTTCTGGGCGACCGTCTCCCGCTCCAACCGCTCGATGAGCTCGATCTCCTGACGGGTCCGCCAGGCCCCGCGGTAGCGGACAAGCCCCCGCTCCTCCATGAAAACCTGCTGCGAGGAGGGGCCGGCGCCCGGAGAGCGGGCCGCGTCGCCATCGTCTCCGTCGGGCTCAACTTCGCGCTCGGCGGCGCCGTCGTCGGCCGCGCGCCCCGACAGCGCGGCGAAGGCCATGGCGGCCGCCGCGAGGAGGAGGCGAAAAGTCGGTAACGGGCGAGTCACGATCGGGCCCTCGAGGCATGGCCGGCCGACGCGTTAGGCCACCTTAAATCCATTCCCATCATCGTCCACCGGCGGCGGCCTGAATGGCTCCCACGTAAAAAGAGAAAATGCGGAAGATGACAAAGACGATTCCGGCCGCAACGATCCCCCAGACGAGAAATCCTGCCACCTGCGCGGCGGCATGGAACGAGCGACGGGCCTCCTCGTCGGATTCCCGGGCGAGCCTATCGAGGACCTCGGCCGTATTGCCGGTGAGCTCGCCGGCCATCACGCCCTCGATGATCGTTCGTGGAAACCCGCCACTTTCCCGGAGCGTGTCGGCGAGGGTCGCCCCTTCCCGGAGACGCCGCTCGACCCGGTCGGCGTCGAGGGGGATTCCCGGCGCCACCGAGGCGCCAAGCCGGATGAGGCTCCCGGCATCGAGGCCCGCTCCGCTTGCGAGGCTCGCCGCCCGGCACCAGGCCGCCGCTTCGGCAGCCCGGGCCGCCGTGCCGATCACCGGCAGCGGTGAGAGCAGGCGGCGGACGATGCCGTTGCGCTGCCAACTCGCGACGGCCCATCGTACGCCGACAAACCCCGCGATCGCCAGAAACGCCACGATCGACAGATAGGCAGCCAGCCCGGCAGAGCCGACAAGGCCGAAGCCGAGGATGTCGATCGGCGCGCCGCGTTCGTCGCGGATCCCCCCTGCCACCCAGATCAGGAAGCCGACCACGAGGATCGCGATCACCAACTGGAACGCCGGCCAGACGAGCCCACGGAGCAGTTCGCGACGCGTCCGCACCGCGTGCTCGAGGATGGCGGAGAGCTCGCGGAGCGTCTCTGCCTCGTGCCCGGTGCGATCGCCAACGGCGACCATCGCG
>CAJAYZ010000178.1 GCA_903949225.1 uncultured Planctomycetaceae bacterium | reverse complement strand
TCCGCGGGGGCGTGCCGACCGACGGGCTCAAGGATGCGCTTCGGAAGCACGTCCGCCAGCAGATCGGGGCCCTCGCCGCCCCAGACGACATCCACTTCGCCGCCACGCTTCCGAAGACGCGCTCGGGGAAGATCATGCGCCGGCTCCTCCGCGACATCGCCGCGGGCCGTGAGACCGTCGGCGACACGACGACCCTCGAAGACTACACCGTCCTGGCAACGCTCCGCGGGAACGACGAGTGAGCGGATTCGTGAACAACGGGCTGCATGGCGAGTCTGCTGGGGCGCCGAGTTAGGCCATCGCACGCTCTTTCCGAGGCTGCGGAACGATGTGCTTCACAATCGTCGATGAGATACGTCATTCCGCGTTTCGACGATGAAGTCGCTGCCTGATTCACCGCCCAGAGTTTTGGGCCCACGCCGGCCGATCACGACGGTGGCGTGGTGTCCTCCTCGCTCGAAGGCCCCTCCGGGTATCCGCGAGCGGCGCGGTAGATCCGCCATGCGAACGGCGACAACGCACCTCCGATGGAACAGCCAAGGAGTACTTCTCGTGGCGGCCACCGGCCCGCGAGCCAGAAAGGGATCACGACGAGCGCCAATGCCGCGATTGAGTTGGCAACCGCCTGGGCCAACAGGCTAACGATGAATCCTCGAATCGATTCCTCCTTTGACGGAACGTCGTTGATCCCCTTGGAGGTGGCGGCGATCTCGCCGAACAGGCTGGTCACGTCGCCGTCGAACGCGGTCAGGTCGATCCGTCCGTGTGGCCGTCGTGCCGGCGGGCGACTTCGGACGACCCAAGTCTCTAAAAAAAGGTCGGGCCGGCTTGCGCCGGCCCGACCCGTTTTTTGATCGCTCCCGGAGATCCGGGGGCTTTCAGAGATTCACGATCACAGGCCGAAGGCGCTGAGCGTCTTGAGCATCGGCTCGACGATCGGCCGGAGGATGTCGCCCACGCCGGGGATGGCCAGGACGGTGTCGATGATCGGCTGGAGGGTACCGAGGTTGGTGCCCACCATCTCCTTCACCGTCGCCTTGCCAGCCTCGGGGAGCTTGTCGGCAGTCGCCTTGTAGCCCTCGAGGATGCCGGCGAGATCCTTCAGCCCGGGCACGGCGGCCTCGGCGGAAGGAACGTCGGTGATCCCCTTGAAGCTGTCGGTGAGCTTGCCGAACAGGCCGGTCATGTCGCCGCCGAACGCGGTCATGTCGATCGCGTCGGTGGCCTTCTCGACCGCAGCAGCAACAGCGTCGGTGGTGGTCTTCACGGCCTCGGCACCCGCGTCTGCAACCTTCTCGGCGGCCTTCCCTGCGAGGGCCTCACCCGACTTCTGCGCCTCGGCCATCTTCTTCATCATCTCTGTCTGATTGACGACGACGGCCCCCTTGTCGGCCGGCTTGGCGCCCTTGTCCTTGTTCATCAGCAGGAACGCACCGATCGCGATCAGCGGCAGGGCGAGCCACGGGAGCCACGACGGGAAGCCCGACGACTCCTGCTTGCGCTCGACATGCCCGTGCGAGGCGTGCGACGAGTGGCTCGCGCCACCGGAGGTCGCCGACGTCACGGCCTTGGCGATGCTGCCGAAGTCACCGAGCGACAGGCCGGCCGGCAGGGCCGACTGGATGTTGCGGCTCTGGTCGGCGAACAGGCTCTGGATGCCCGAAGCGTCGATCGACTTGCCGCTGCTGGTGAGCTGCTTGGCGACGGTGCCGAGGACAACCGGAGCGAGGTACGACAGCATCGAGCGGGCAATGCCCCCCTTGATGCCGAGGAACGACGCCAGCGTCTCGACGATCATCGACGTGGCGGAGTTGCCGAACAGGGTGCCGAGGAGGCTGCCACCCTTGTCGGCCATCTTCGAGGCGTTCGAGCCGCCGAGCACACCGGCGAGGTTGCCGAGCATGCCGAGGTCGAGCCCCCCGAGGGCGCTGGCGAGTTGCCCGGCGCCCTGTGAGGTGCCGGCCAGCTTGGCGAGGCCGCCGAGCATCGCGGGAATGGCAGCGGCGGAGGCGGCCTTGGTCTGCGCCTCATTCGTGCCGACGAGCGACCCGAGGCTGCCGAGAACCTGGCTGGTCAACTGATCCTTGACAAGATCAACGATATTCATGCATCACTCCCAGAAGCGAAAAAAATTGACGTCACCGGCCACGGTGGGCCCTCCGGATCGGGGACGAAGTGCCCCCGGAACGGGTGTGATCCTTTGTACAAAGGAGATTTTGTCATACCCGCTCGTCGCGGTGATCACAAGCATCTGTTGCAATGCTGGAATTCTTCGCGTCTCGGCGGCATTCACGGAGCATTCGGGCGATCTTTCCAGGCCGGGTGACGAACCTGCCTATACTCGGCCGGCATGGCCAGCCAACTCTCCGCCACCCCCCCCGTCCCACCCCCTGAACTCCTCGCCCCGGCGGGGGATTGGGACTGCGTCCGCGCGGCGATCGAAAATGGGGCCGACGCCGTCTATTTCGGCCTCGATTGCGGTCACAACGCCCGGGTCAGGGCGGCGAACTTCCCCGTCTCCGACCTCCCCAGGATCGTCGAAACCCTCCACCGCCACGGCCTCCGCGGCTACACCACGCTCAACACCCTGGCCTTTGATGGCGAACTCGGGGAACTCGAGGGCCTGGCCCGAGAAATAGCCGGCAGCGGCATCGATGCGGTGCTCGTCCAAGACGTCGGGGTGGCCCGGCTGCTGCGGGCCTGCTGCCCCGATCTGCCGCTCCATGCCTCCACCCAGATGACGCTCACCAGCGCCGAGACGATCCGCCTCGCCGAGGCCCTCGGCATGGAGCGGGTGGTGCTCGCCCGGGAGCTTTCGATCGAGGAGATCGGGGCGATCCGCCGGTCAACCGGGCTCGCGCTCGAGGTCTTCGTTCACGGTGCCCTGTGCGTTGCCTATTCGGGCCAATGCCTCACGAGCGAAGCCCTCGGGGGGCGGAGCGCCAACCGAGGCCAGTGCGCCCAGGCGTGCCGCCTCCCCTACGAGCTGGTCTGTGATGGTCGCGACGTCGACCTTGGGGCCCAGCGCTACCTCCTCTCTCCCCAGGATCTCGCGGCCTACGACCTCACCCCGGAGCTGCTCGCCGCCGGGGTATCGAGCTTCAAGATCGAGGGAAGGCTCAAGACCCCGGAGTATGTCGCCAACATCGTTCGGCATTATCGCCGGGCCATCGATGCGGCGATGGCCGGGGGGCGAGCGACGTTCACCCCCCGCGACGTTGAGGCGATGGAGCTTTCCTTCTCGCGTGGCTTTTCCCCCGGCTGGCTTCTCGGCTGCGAGCACAAGCGGCT
>CAJAYZ010000177.1 GCA_903949225.1 uncultured Planctomycetaceae bacterium | reverse complement strand
TTGTCGTTGCGAAACGCCTTGCCGATGATCTTCGAGACCGCCCAGCCGGCCGACGCCACGAGAAATCGCCCCGGCTCCGCAAGGATCTCCACGGACGCGGGGAAGAGCCGGTCGAGCTCGTGGTTGATCGACTTGGCGAGCGTGGAGAACTCTGGCACGCTGTCGTCGTAGGCTGCGGGGAATCCGCCGCCGATATCGAGGAGCTTGAGTTCGAAGCCACGGCTCTTCGCCTCGGCGAACACGCCCGCACAGAGGTGGAGGGCTTGGATGTAGTTCTGCGGATTCGTGCACTGGCTGCCGACGTGGAACGAGAGCCCCTCGACGACGAGGTCGTGCTTGTGGGCATACTCGATCAGCTCCACAGCCTCCCCCGGCAGGGCGCCGAACTTGCTCGACAGCTCGACCATCGAGCCGGTGTTCGGCACCCGCATCCGCAGCGCGAGCCCGGCATGCGGGGCGTGCTTGGCGATCTTCTTCACCTCCTCGTGGTTGTCGTAGGTGACGAGGGGGCGGTATTGATCGAGCTCGCGGAGCGTCTCCGTCGGCTTGATCGGATTGGCGTAGATGATCTTGTCCCAGATGAAGTCTTGGCGGGTCTTCTTGGGGAGATGCTCGATGTACTGGTGGACTGTGTGGAACTCCTGCATGCTCGCCACGTCGAAGCTGCCACCCGCCTTGTAGAAGGTTTCAACGATCGCCGGATCGCTGTTGACCTTCACGGCGTAGTAGACCTGCACCCGGGGGAAGTGCTTGCGGAAGGTGGCGTAGTTGCGGCGCAGTTCGGCGTGGTCGACGACGAACAGGGGCGTGCCGTGGGTCTTGGCGAGCTTGAGCAGGGTGGCGGGAGTCATGCGGCTTACTGTCAGCCTCCGTCGGGGAGAAGGAAGTTCTTGAACTGCCAGGGATCGTCGTGGTCGCGTCGGGCGGCGACCTGGCCGCGGAACGGGTCGTAGGATCGCTTCAGCGGCGTCCAGTCGGACTGCGTCGAGATGAACTTGCCGAGATAGGGCTTGGCGATACCGAGAACATACTCGTGGGGAAGGTCGTCGGGGAGGAGGACTCCCCTGTCGGGATTCTCGATCATCCACATGCAGGCGGCCACGACCGAGATCGCCACCTGCATCGTCGTCGCATTCTGGTGGGGCACGAGGCGCCTCGATTCCTCGATCGAAAGATCGGTGCCGCACCACCAACTCGTCAGCGGGTGGCCCATGACGAGGGCGCCGAGGATGTCGGAGCCCGACGTAATCTCGTCGGTCATGATCCGCACCCGCGGCTGGAGATCGTAGTCGTATCCCCGCAGTTCGTGGAGGCTGGCAATCGCGGCATCGCAGGGGCAGTAGGCGTAGTGGACGGTGGGGCGGTAGATGGTCACCCCGTGATCGTCACGCACCGACAGCTTTTCGGTGATGCTGAAAGCCTCGCCGTGGCGGACCACCATCCCGACGATCTCGTAGTGCGGCACCCAACTCGAGACGAAAGTGTTCATGCCCATCCGTGCCAGGCCGATCTGGCTCCTGGGGCCCTCCTCGTGCTCGAAGGCCCGGTCGGGGAGTTGCTTCTCGTGGGTGCCCCAGCCCATCTCGGCAGTGGTCGTCCCCTCTTCGCGAAAGCCCTCGACGCTCCAGGTGTTGACGAACTCGTCGACCTGCTTCGGACGGTCGGAGATCTGCGTGTCGCGCTCGCTGCAGTGGATCACCTTCACGCCGAGTTCGTGGGCGAGATGGTTGAAGCTACGGGTTCGGGCGAGTTCGCGGATCTGCTCCGCCTTCCGGCCGGTGAACTTCCGCTCCTCGAGGCATCGCGTGGCGATGTCGAGGAGGGCCTGCTTCGTGAAATGGCTGATGAGGCCGGGGTTGGCGCCATGCTCGAGAACGGCCGACGGGCCGGGCGTACTCCAGTTGGCAATCATCCGCCGCAGGTTCATGTGGCGCCAGTAAAGCGTCAGCTCGTTCGGCTTCGCCGTCACGGCATGCTCGTACGGATCCCACATCTCGACGGAGGTGTTGAGATAGAGCACCCCCTGGTGATGGCACCACTGCACGATCTCACAGCAGTCGATGTTCCAGGCGAGATCGATGAGGAGATCGCCGGCGGAGAGGTGCTTGCCGAGGACCTCGCCGAGGTTGTCGGGAGTGATCCGCTCGCGCACGAAGCGCACGCCCCGTTCCATCCAAGGTCGGATCGCCGACTCGAGCGGCTCGAAGTCGAGAATCGTGATGTTGTGGGCCGGCACCTTGATGTGATCGAGGAGGATCGGCAGTGTGCAGCGAGCCACGGCGCCGAAGCCGACAAACAGAATTCGGTGGGGAAAGACGAGCATCGCGTGTCCGCCGCGCGCGTGGTTCAAAATCCCCCCCGAGCCGCCGCGCGACGACCGGGGGAGAGGGCCGAGTATATCGACCGGGGGGGGCGGGTGCCGCAGCGGCCCTGACGCTGGGCCGTGGGGCCTGTCATCGCCCGTCCGGGCGTTTTCATCGGGGCCGTTCCCGGCGGGCCGATCCGGGCAGACTGATACGTCGGCTCGGGCGCGATGGTTCAGTCGGCGCCGATCTCCGTCGTGGAATCCGCCCCGGGGAGATCAGGGCTGGGGGGTGGGTGGAGCCGGATTGAGGTCGACAAACACCTCGTCGCCGACGGCGATGCGGACGAACGGCTCTGGATCGAACTCCACCGTCAGGCCCCCGCTGACTCGCTCCCAGACGACGCGTGTCACGCGGCCGATCCGCACCGCCCTCGACTCGTCTCCGGCCTCGGCCACCATACGGAAAACAGGATCGCCGAGGGCAACGTTCGGCCTGAACTCGAGCCCGCCGTCGCGGCCGACATGGCTCGGCGTGTCGCCGAGATAGGCCGCATCGAGGCTCTCGATGACCTCGAAGGTGAAGGGGGTGCCGTGGGGGGCCCGGGGCCGAGTGAGGGGCGCCTCGAGATCGTCAGCCACGGTGGGGCTGATCGGGTCGATGCCAGCCAGGCATGCCAGGAGCAGCCCACCGATGAGGATCGCCAGTGTGGAGCGACGGCGTCCGGCCTGTGGCTGATACATCGAAGCCCTGTTTGGAATGTGAGGCACCGGCCTAGTGAAGCGGAGAGGCCGCTGCATCGCTTGGAAGTCGTCAGAGGGTGTGTTCGGCGGCCATTCGGCCGAGTGCGTCGGCACCGGCGCGGATGGCAAAACTGACGACCATCGGCGCTGCGAAGAGGATCGCCGCCGCGGCGACGAGAACGACAACAAGAAAGAAGGCATCATGCCGATTCATCGATCTCTCCACCCAAGGGGAGTTCACCAAGGCCCCCCACCGCCTCCAGCAAGACGTTTTTATAGAGTTTCGTAGGGGAGTGTTGCAACATCGCGAAAGAGGCCGAATGGCAAGGCCTTGCACTGCGTTAGGATTCGGTGAGTGTCGCTCCACGGTGGAGCGGGTTACTGGGAATGGAGGCCTCGATGACGACGTTTGGCCATTGGATCGCGTTGGCGCTGGCTGGCGGGCTCGGCACGGTGGCGAGGGCCGGTGTCACGACCGTAGCGACGCGGCTCTTCGGCACCGGATTCCCTTGGGGAACGATCGCCGTCAATGCCCTCGGGGCGCTCGCTTTCGGCGTGATCGTCGGGGCCACCAGGTCGCGCGTCACTTTGCCCCAGGGGATCGAGACGATCCTCCTGGTCGGCCTTCTGGGCGGGTTCACGACCTTCTCGAGCTACGCCTTCCAGGCCGTCGAGCTGTGGGAATCGGGGCGACCGGGGCTGGCCCTCGCCTCCGTCGTGGCGTCAAACCTGCTCGGCTTCGTCGCCGTCTGGGGCGGCCTCAAGCTGGCGGGGTGAGGTCTGGCCAACAGGCCCCGGCGACTGGAGAGTTTGGCCCGAAGGCATTGGTCGACACCCCGCCCCGAGCGTATCCTGCGAGTGTCGAACGGGGTTTGGGCGGGTCCTCCTGTCCCTGCTCCGCGCGTTGCACAACAGGCCGAGGCCAACGTCCCGATCCCGGGCCGCTGCCTCCGAGACAGTCAACCATCGCAGGGAGAAATGCATGAAGGCTCGAGGCTTCGCACTGTCGGGTCGACTGCTTTTGGAACTGGTTGGGAGCGTGGCTCTCCTGCTCGCCCTGACAGCGGCTGCCGGCTTGGCCCAAGCCGACGACGGCGCCACGGCCGTCGCCGAGCCCCCTCCGGCCGCCGAGGCGAAGCCTGCCATCGAACCGGCGCCCGCGGCCGAAGCGCCCCCCGCCGAAGCAAAGCCGGCGGAAGCCAAGCCGGCCGACGAGAAGCCCGTCGAAGCGAAGCCCCCCGAGGCCAAGCCATCCGATGCCGAGGCCACGCGGGCCGAGAAGCGAAAGGAAGCCGAGGCGAAGGCGAAGGCCGAGGCGGCGAAGCTTCAGGTGCAGCTGATCACGCTCGGCGGGACCTACGAAGACATCGTCGGCGCCAACGAGTTCGATCCGACGAGCCTGGTGATCGGCGGCAGCCCGGGGAAGCGGAGGAATTTCTACAAGCTCTGCGAGATCCTCGAAGAAACCGCGAAGAACCCGAAGATCCATGCCGTCGTCATCGATCTTTCCGACGCCGATCTGACGATGAACCTCGCCCAACTCGACGAACTCCTTCGCCGCCTCGGGGCGCTGCGGAAGGCGGGGAAGAAGGTGGGGGCTTGGCTCGAGAGCGCCGAATCGGCCCACCTCGCGGTGGCGGCCGGCTGTGATCACGTGGCGATGGCCGATCTCGGCGGCATCGACATGCCGTCGAAGACGATGCAGTCGTATTTCTACCGCGACGCGATGGATCTCCTCGGCCTCAAGGCCTCGGTCGTCCGGGCGGGTAATTTCAAAGGCGCCGTCGAGCCCTACGTGAACTCGGCGATGAGCGAGCATCTCCGCCAGCACTACCTCGACATGCTCACGAGCATGAACGACGCCCAAGTGTCGATGATCGCCCGCGGCCGCGGTCTGACCACCGAGAAGGTGCGCGAGCTCCAGAAGCAGCGGCTCTTCCTCCCGGCCGAGGCCCTTGCAGCCGGCCTCGTCGACGAGCTCGCCCCGTTCGGCACGATGAAGGCGACGCTCAACCGCTGGGTCGGAGGGGAGACGAGCTGGGTGGAGGCGGCGGCGAAGCCGAAGAAGGAAATGTCGGTCTTCGAGCTGATGGGGAAAGTGATGTCGGGGGGCGGCCCCGACAAGGCGGCAAAAGTAACGGAAACCTCGATCGCCGTCATGCACCTCTCCGGGGCGATCGTCGACGGCAAGAAGGAGTCGCCGGGCTCGATCGTCTCCGGCCCGACCGTCAAGGCGATCCAGGAGATCAGCCGCGATGACAAGATCAAGGGAGTCGTCGTTCGCATCAATTCACCAGGGGGCTCGGCGACGGCGAGCGAAGCGATCCGCCAGGCGCTTGCGGAGCTTGCCAAGAAGAAGCCGACGGTCGTCTCGATGGGGGAAATGGCCGCGTCGGGGGGCTATTGGGTGGCCTGTCTCGGGGTGCCGGTCTATGCCGAGCGGGGCACGCTCACCGGCTCGATCGGCGTCTTCTCCATGAAGATCAGCTTCGGCACCCTCCTCAAGCGCGTCGGGCTCCACATGGAGAACATCGCCCTCGATGAGGCGGCCAGTGCCTTCGCTCCCGACCGAGGCTGGAACGAGGACGACCAAGCGAAGCTCCAGAAGACGATTGACGACGTCTACGGCCGGTTCTTGAAGCTCGTCAGTGACTCGCGGGGCATCCCGATCGAGAAGCTCCAGGATCTGGCCGGAGGCCGAGTGTGGTCGGGCAGCCAGGCGAAGGCGGCGGGCCTCGTCGACGAGATCGGCGGCCTCGACGACTGCCTGGCGGCGGTGGCGAAGAAGGCCGGGATCGAGAAATACGAGATCGTCCATCGGCCCAACGTTTCGGCGGGGCTCGATCTCTCGGTGCTCTTCGGTGATCCCGATGCCAGCAGCCGTCTGGCAGCGCTCGGTGTGTCGCGCGAGGCGCTCACCCTCCTCGGCAAAGCCGGCCTGAGGACGGGCGTGATCGATCTCTTCCTGCGGGAGGTGCTCTCGGGCACGTCGGCACGGCCGACGATCTGGGCCCTCGCCCCGGATGATCTCTCGATCCGCTGATGGGGCCGATCGTTCCGGACGGGATCACGGTGCGCGGAGCGCGGACCGGCGGTCGTTGAGGATCGCCTTAATTCGGTCGGGGGCCGGCATTCCGTGGACCTCGATTTCCATGTCGCCCTGGCCTGAGGTCGACACGGCGACGGCGCCGACACCGAAGATTCGCTGGAGGAGACTCTGACTCACCTGCACGTTGCGAATGTCGGCGATGAGGACGTCGTTGGTGTATTTGCTCAACAGCCCCTTCCGCAAGGTGACACGCGATTCGGTGATCACAAGCGACGTGGCCTGGCAGTGGAGCCACCAGGCGAGGAGACCGACGATGCCAATCCCGAAGGGGACAAGCGCGCAACAGATGAGGAACAGCACCGGCCGGTTGCGGAACATGGCCGGGTGGTCTTTGTAGAGGACGGTTTCCGGCACGGCGGATTCCCCGGGGCGTGGCCGATCGGCCGACATGACGATGTCGGTCAGCGCTTGTGGATCGCCTGGTCGACCGGTGGGCCAGGAAAGACGACCTCGAGCAACGGGGGCGTGCCGCGCTGGCGATGAACGGCCACGGCGTCGGCGAGAATGCTCTGGTAGGTCGCGAGCGAATCGCCGGCCGCCGAAAACGGGAACGCCTCGTGGACGATCACCACCCGCATCTGCTCGCTGAGCCAGGAGAGATCGCGGAGACATTCCTCGAGTGCATCCCAATTCTGCCCAAAGTAGCTCGGGAAACGGAGCTTCGCGGCGAGCACGCTGAGGAGTTTTTCCTTCCCCCTGGCCTTGGCGGGAATCCGCACCACGAAGGCGCCCTCGGCGCGGTACGCCGCCGGATCCGCGCTGAACAGGAACGGGCCAGGGGCGCCTGGGGCGGTGCTCATCGGATCCGGATCTCCGTGGGGATGCGGCGGAAGGAGCGGTAGTGGTCGGAGGTGTACCAGACTTCGCCCCCCTCGCCTGTGATCAGCCGCTGCGGCCCCGGCCCCGGTTCCTTCGGTGTTGGCACGACCCATTCGCGGTAGTATCCAGGCGGGCGTCGAGGAAGGCGATTTTCGCGGTTTTGAAACGTGGTGCCGTCGTTGGGGAAGCGCAACCGCCGGCCGGCCGCGATCCGCTCGATCGTCGGGGCCAGATCGATTTGGCCACGGTAGATCGTGCGGCCGCTCGCATCGCGCAAGGAAAGCCCGTCGATCACCAGCGGATCGGCTGCGGTCGGTGGAGCCCTCGGTGCTGCTTGCGGCGTCGGCTTCGATCGGCGTGACGCGGGAGGCGCGGCTGAACCAGCGCTGTCTCGATCGCCTCGCGATTCCGCGCGGGGGGCGGCTTCCGCGCCGGATGGAGCCTCCTTCAGGGATGGAGCCTCAGCTTCGGCAGCGCCGTCGTCAGTGGCCGCGAGGTCTGTCGGTGGCGGCGGCGCAGCCGCCTCGGGTTGCCGATCGACAGGCATCGGTTCGGGGGCCACTTGCCCCACGAATCCGTAGCGTTCTGCCGCCCAGACTAAGGCGAGCAGCGTCAGTCCGATGAGCACCCGGAGGAGACGGAGCCTCCAGGGATCAGAGAACCAGGGAGAGATTTGGCGAGAGATCCAGGAAGGCCGTGCGGACACCCGCCCCCTCACTTCCACCCCGTTCGAAATCGTTCCTGCGGTAGCACCGGGGCTGCCCCGAGCGATCCCGCCGATCCGCCGGCGACCCGGGTCGATCGCGGCAATGCGTAGTTTTCAAGCCTCAAATCGAATCGGGGCGAAAGGATTCGAACCTTCGACTTCCTGGTCCCAAACCAGGCGCTCTAACCAGGCTGAGCTACGCCCCGTCACAAGGCCCTTCGGCCCGTCGGGAGAAGTCTACCCGAAATTGGCCGGAAACCAGTCCGGAGCACGTTTCCTGGCACATCCCGGCCCCGTCACCCCACGATCCGCATCGCCAGAGGATCCTCGGCGTCGACTCCATGGAGATGGAGAGGGAGGGCGTCGACGTGGAACTTCGCCGTCCAGTCGGGATCGGTGGAGATCTTTGGAAGCTCCCCGGATTGGGACTTTCCCCCTCCGCTCGATTCCTCTGGCTCAGCCCGTGATCTGGCGGAGAAGACGCTGGAACTCGTCGAGATCGCCGAACGGGATCACGATCCGTCCGGCCCCCTTGCCGTTGGCATGGACGACGACCTTCGTGCCCAGCGCCCGGCGCAGCTGCGCCTCGACGGCCTGCACCTGCGCCGTTCGCTTCGTCGCCGGCCGTCCCGGCTTCCGCTTCGCCGCGGCCGGCGCGGCGGGAGAGACAAGGTCGTCATCCCCCTCGCCGTCTGCCACGGCGGTCGAGACGCCGTCGTCGTCGGCGAGCGCCGGATCGTCTTCGTCGGCCCGCAGAATCTCCTGCACCTGTCCCTCGATCGCCCGCACCGAGAGCCCCTCGGCAACGATCCGCTGAGCGAGCTTCACCTGCTCGTGTTCGTCGCCGAGCGGAAGGAGGGCGCGGGCGTGCCCCATCGAGATCTCGCCCGCCCGGAGGCGCTGCTGCACCCCCTCGGGAAGCTCGAGGAGACGGATGAGATTGGTGACGCTCGAGCGGTCGATCGAGAGCCGCTTGGCGAGTTCGTCCTGCGTGCATCCCCAGGCGGCGAGGTAGGTCTTGAAGCTCGCCGCCTTCTCGAGCGCATCGAGGTCGCGGCGCTGGAGATTCTCGACGATCGCGATCTCCGACATCTGCCGGTCGTCGACATCGAGGACGCGGACGGGGAGCTTTGCCCACCCCAGCCGACGGGCCGCCGCCAGGCGGCGCTGGCCGGCGATCAGCTGGTAGCGGTCGCCCCGCGCCCGAACGACGATCGGCTGGACGAGGCCGTGCTCCCCGAGGCTGGCGGTGAGTTCGGCGAGGGCCCCGTCGTCGACGACCGACCGGGGCTGCCAGGGATTCGGATCGACCAGCGCCGGATCGACCTCGTTCACCGGCAGCGTCGCGGCTACCTGTTCGACCTCCTCCGGCGCGTGGAGGATGAGGCGGGCGGCACCGGTACCGAGGCCACCGACCCCCTTGCCGGGAATCTCCAAGGGCCGCCCCGGAAGGGGAGCGGGCTGCGAGGCGAGGGCACCGGTGCCGTCGGTCTGCGGGGCGGTGGGGGTCGATTGCGGGTCGAGCCCCGCCCGGCCGAGCAGCGCTTCCAATCCCCGACCGAGACGTCGTTCCTTACTCACAGTCCCGAACCTCCATGCACAATTCCGTGTAGGCCCGCGCTCCCCTCGAGCGCGGCGCGTAGTCAAGGACGCTGCGGGCGTGGCTGGGAGCCTCCGACACCGCGACGTCGCGCGGGATGACCGTCTCGAAGACGATCTCCCCGAAAAAGTCCCGAACCTCGTTCTCCACCTCGCGGGTCAGCTCCAGATCGTCGTCGTGCATCGTGAGGACGATCCCCCCGAACCGCAGCCGGCCGGGGCGCTCGTCCATCACGTCGCGGATCACCTCGATCATCTGCGTCAGCCCCTCGAGGGCGAAGTACTCGCACTGGATCGGCATCAGCACCTCCGTACTCCCGGCCAGGGCCGTCCGGGTGAGGTCGCCGATCGAGGGCGGGCAATCGATGAGACAGTAGTCCCAGGCATTGAGCCCGCCGGCAAGATGGGTCTCGAGAACAAGACTGCCGTTGCGGGCGAGCGTCGCCAGCCGTTCAACGTCGCGGACGCTCCGGCTGCCCGGAAGGAGGGACAGGCCGGCCACGCCGGTCTCGATCACCGAGCCGGAAAGCGGGGCCTCCGACACGAGGGGGTGGATCGCCGCCGGGACGGCCCCGAGCCCGGAAGTGGCATTGCACTGCGGGTCGAGATCGACCAGGAGCGTCCGCAGCCCCCCCTTGGCGAGGCCGACGGCGAGGTTGGTCGCGGTGGTGGTTTTCCCCACGCCCCCCTTTTGGTTGGCCACGCACAGAATCCTTCCCACACGCAGATCCCTTCCAGGTGTTTCCCAGGGCATTCTGGGAATATCCGGAATATCGGCTTCCGCCGGCACGATCGTCATGCCGGAGAGCGGGGGGTGTTCCAACCGTTTCGCCGTGCAAGGTTGCCGCAGACGTCCGGCGAGCCGCCGATCGACCCTGGGGGGCGTTCCACGTGAAACCGCGCAACCGCGCAGGATGACCCACGGCGCCCCGCCCCCGCAGCCGACGCAGGCTTCCGGGGCGGCACGGTTTCACGTGGAACGCCGCTCGGCCCCGGGCTCAGCCCGGACACCGAACGAAGCTCCCGGGCGCTCGAGCGGAAGGGACACCGCAGGCGGCGTCCGCAGATTGCAGGGCGTCACTCGAGCGGGTTGAAGACCAGACCGCTGGCGAGCTTCGGATAGAAGTAGGTGCTCTTCGCGGGCATCCGTTCCCCGGTCTCGCTGACGCTCTTGATGTCGCCGACGCTCGCCGGCATGACGAGGGCCGCGAGGGGGTACTTCCCGGTCTCGAGTCCTTCGACCACCTCGCGGACGAGGTGAACGTAGCCGGGGGTGGGGATCTGTTTGGCGCCGAGCAGTTCGCCGATCACGAGCCGGTGGAGGATCGAGACCCCAAGCCCCCGCCACGACGGGC
>CAJAYZ010000176.1 GCA_903949225.1 uncultured Planctomycetaceae bacterium | reverse complement strand
TGGCTGGAGACGAAGGAATCAATGACGAGGGTAAGCCGGGCACGCTTTCCGCGGCCGAGCGCGACGCGATGGCCGCCTTTCTCCTCGACATCCCCTATCCACCGGCCCAGCGTCGCAGCGCCACGAATGTCGTTTCCGACAAGGCCCGGAGCGGATTCCGTCTGTTTCATGTCGATGGCGATCTCGATCCGTCGAAGCCGACGCCGAATGTCTGCGGCGATTGCCATCGGATGCCCCATCTCGTGAGCACGAATACCCCCGGCACCGGGATGGACACGCCGACCTGGCGCGGGGCCTACGACCGCTGGCTGATCCTCCCGCAGGGACGGCTCAACATCATCGATTTCGATTTCTTCCGCGACATCGCCCACCGCGGTACCCCCGAACGCGACGTGTGGCGGATGTCGTGGGGGGGCCGGGAGCGGTTTGATCCGGTGTGGGAGATGGTGCTCGAAGGGAGCACGGGCTACTCCGGAGCCTTTGGCCGCCAGGTGACGCTCGATGCCACCACCGCCGCGCCTGATCAGCGTCTCTCACGCGATCTCCTCGCGGCCCTCGAAGCCGCCACGAGCGACGGCACGGTGCTCCTCCGCGGAGAAGGGGTTTTCACGGCAGGCGAAGCGGCGAGCGACGTGGTGATCGAGTTTGATGGGGCGCAGGGGGCTTCTCTGTATGTCACGCACGACGGAAGTGGCCGGCGCTGGTCGCGCGACGAGCTTCTTTCTGCCGCCGCGGCCGGCAATTTCACTGGCACGTTCACCGCCCGCCTCGGCGGCCAAGGCTCGCAGCCGCAGCCGGCGATCTGGACGGAGGGGGAGATCCAGGCCCAATCCGGCCATCAGGAGTTTCCGAGGCTGAAATCCCGAGAACGGCTGATGACGATGCGTGGGCGGCATGTCGATCCCGGGGCGTTTCCCCTCGTTGATGGCCGCCGCGCCGAAGGGCTTGTACGCGTCGATGGCGAGACGGTTGTCGTGGAGCTGGCTGCTACGCCCCCCGATGGCATGCATCTCCTCCAGGTGCACAATCCCGGCGGACTCGCGAGCAACGACTTTTTGTTCTTCGTCAACGAGGAGACCGCACCCGTCGCCGATACGAAGGGGAAGTCGCTCGCTGAGATTCTTGCGTTACGGAAGTGGGATCGGCTGCCGGGCACGTGGATCGACAAGGCGACCGGCGGCAAGATCGTCCACACGACCTACGCCTGGAAGATACCCAATCGCGTTCTCGAGGTCGTGAACACCGGCGGCGACAATCCCTCGACGTCGCTGCTGGCGGTCAACGCCGCCGACGGCACGGTCTTCCAAGTTGGGGGGGATTCCCGTGGGGCAACCTTCGCCGGGGGCTGGACCGTCGGCGACGATAACGCGGCGACGGCGCGGCTCGGCATCACCGGCGGGGATGGAAATCGATTCGATCTCACGCTCCGCCATCGCTTCACTGGCCCCGACACGATGACGCTCACGATCGAATTGCCCCAGCCGATCACGATCGAGCTGGTGCGGGCCCAGGAGTGAGGCACCAGGCACTCCGCTCGATTCCACCATGCCGCTCGACAGCGCCCAGATCCTCCGCGTCTTGATGCCGTGGCGAACGCGCCTCTCGGCGGCCGCATGGCTGGTGACGCACGACGCCCACGCCGCCGAGGACATCTTCCAGACGGTGGCTGTGAAGGCGATCTCCACAAACGTCGCCTTCGAGGCCGAGGCGGCGCTCGTGTCATGGGCGTTCATCGCCATGCGTCACGCTGCGATCGATTGGCAGCGGCGGCGGTCGCGCGAGGAGGTGGGGCTCGAAGGTGGTCTCCTCGACCGAGTCGACGCGGAGTGGATCGAGCGTGGGCCAGAGGGGGGGCGGCTGGCGGCCCTTCGCGAGTGTCTCGAGGGGGTGCCGGCCGAATCGCGGCGGGTGCTCGAGCTCCGCTATGCCGATGGCCTCGGCTGTGCCGAGGTGGCGGCGGCTGTCGGGGTGGGGCTCGACGCGGTTTACAAGCGATTGTCGCGATTGCACGCGACCCTCCGGCAGTGTGTCGAGGGAAAACTGATCGAGGCCCAGGGAGCCCACCGATGACGCGACACGATCTTCCCGATCAATCCAGCCCGCTGCTCGACCGGTTGCTCGTCTTTCTCGACGGTGGCGGAACCGCTGACGAGCGCCGCAGTGTCGAGGCGTTACTCAGAGAGGATGCAGCAGCCCGAGATCTCCTCCGCGATCTCGCCGAGCAGGCGGTGACGGTGGCCGATTGCAGGCGTATGGCCGGCGAGGGAGACGACACGCAGACGAGGCAAGGAGAGCGACCCCGCGCCGGGCGACAGGCGTGGCGCTGGCCGGCGATCGCCGCTGGGCTCGTTGTGGCCGCGGCGGCCGCGGGGGCGTTTTCCGCGCGGCCGGCCGCGCCACTGGTCATTGGGCAGGTGACGAAGGCCGTCGGGGCGACGCGGTTGTTCACGGCGGCAGGGCGGATCGAGGAGGGAATCGCGACCGGGGCGACGGTGGGGCCCGGCGACACGCTCGAGTCGCGGTCGAGTGATGCCTGGGTGGCCACCGCTCTCGGCGATGGGGCCACGCTGACGATCGCCGGGGAGTCGGTGATCCGGGTTCTCCTGCCCGAAGCGGGCGAGCGACGGTTTGATCTCGTCGAGGGGAGTCTGTGGCTCGACCCGGCGTCCGGGGCAGCTGCGGCGCCGGTCGTGGTGCGTTCGCCGGCCGCGGTCCTCGAAGCGACCGGGGCCCTGTTCGACGTCCGCTCCGGGGCGACCGAGACTGTGCTACGGGTTCATGCCGGGATGGTTCGAGCGGCCCGGCGCGTCGACGGCGCCGTTCTCGATCTGCTTCCAGGGAGCCGGTGCACGGTGTCTCTCGCCGCCGATGCGCCCCTCACCGCCGAGCCGCAGCCCGATCCGACGGGGGCTTGGCGGCTCGATCCGATATCGATCGGTGCCGCTGGCCACGGGCTCCTCCGGCTGGCGACGGCCGATCGCCCGGCGAGTCTGGCGGCCTTTCCTCTGCTGTGGCGCGAGGGGAGCCGTGCGCCCGTGCTCCTCCATGTCGTGGGCGCGGCGGTGTGGCGGGCTTCCGACGCCCCGGTGCGGATCGGCCCCGAATCCCGCTTCCGCTTCTGCGGCCGGACGACCCGTCCCGTGCGGATCCGCTTCGGCGTCAGCACGCAGCGGATGCAGGGGGTGTTTTC
>CAJAYZ010000175.1 GCA_903949225.1 uncultured Planctomycetaceae bacterium | reverse complement strand
CGTTCCACCAGCAGAAGAACGGCTCGCCCCCCTTCGACTGCCGGGCGATGAAGTCCTTGGCAGCGGCGACCGTCTCCTCGTCGATCGTCTCCATCCGCTTCTTCGTGAGCGGGCCGGTGTTCTCGATCGACTGCCCCCCTTTGCCATCGGCCTTGCACTTGAGCACGCCGCGGGGCCCGTAGGTCTCGCGGAAGGTCTTGCCGTTGGCAAGCTTCCTGTCGCCCGGGTAGTCGCGGTGTTCCGGCTCCTCTTCGGCGTTGAGGTGATAGAGATTGCCGAAGAACTCATCGAAGCCGTGCATCGTGGGGAGGTGCTCGTCGCGGTCTCCCTGATGATTCTTGCCGAATTGACCGGTGGCGTAGCCCTGGGCCTTGAGCACGGTGGCGATCGTCACGTCGGTCTTCTGCCAGCCCTCCTTGGCGCCGGGAAGGCCGACCTTCGTCATCCCCGTGCGGACAGGAACGTTGCCGCCGAGGAATGCCGCCCGGCCGGCGGTGCAGCTCTGCTGGCCGTAGTAGTCGGTGAATGAGACACCCTCGCGGGCGATCCGGTCGATGTTCGGCGTCTTGTAGCCCATCATGCCGCGGTTGTTGTGGCTGATGTTCCAGGTGCCGATGTCGTCTCCCCAGATGACGAGGATGTTCGGCTTCTTGCCGGCAGACGGGGGCTTGCCCTGCTGGGCGGAGGCCTCTGTCGCCGAAAGCGCCAGGAGGAGGCCGACGAGCGGCAGGATGAAACGGACGAAGACGGACGTCTGGGGCACGGCGTGGCTCCTGAAGGAGGGGGATCGGGAGAATTACGATACCCCACCAGCTACCCGGCTGCCAACGGCAGCCCCAGAGCTTGTTAGCCTCGTGAGTGGAAACGCTCGGTGATGCCGCTAGCCAGCCTCGTCGCAACGGCGCCGTCCCAGGCGAAGAGATCGGCGCTATGGTCCCCCTCATCGGCTGTCGTATGGCCGTAGCGGAGCACCCAGTAGTCGGCGCGTGCGGGAATCGGGAAGGAGGCGAACTCGGGCCGGCGCTGGGGAGGGAGCGGGGCCTTGATCCAGCTCCAGACCACGGCGTGGAGCTCGTGGGATTCGTCCGGGGAACGCATGCACCAGCCGCGGTATTCGATTTCCGTGGCGGTCGCCACACGCTCCGCGATCGGTGCGGGGAGGCGGGAGATCAGATCGCTCCATGGAGCCAAGCCCGGCGGCGAAGTCGTAACGACGATCGCGCCGTCAGGGAACGCCGCCGCGAGCCTGTTGAGCGTCGGGATGCCCCAGGCTACCGCGTGGGCGGCGAGGATCTCGGTCTGGGCGGCGAGTGGCGGAGAGAGGCTAGCGCCCGCGAAGTGCCCCGTTCCGGTCTCCACGGGCACCGGCTCCGGCCTCTGTGGCCTGGAGAGCCGGTGCTCCGTGGAGAACCGTCTCAAACGATCGAGCCAGTCGCGAGCGGCGGGCCTCATCGATCGGCACCTGGGGGGGGAGGTGGTGCCCCGACGGGCCGCGCCGCCGCGACCAACGCGATCACTTGTTGAGGAACCGCTGACGGAGCCATTCGTTCTTGCGACGCTCGAGTTCGATGAGCTTCGAGACCGGCCCGTTGCGCTGGGCGCCGACCTGCTGGCCACGGATCTGCTGGGCATTCGAAACACCGGTCACCACGAGGGTGGCAACGATCGCCATCAACACGACCATTCGACGCATGGGGGGACTCCTGCTTCTTTCCAGGGGGATGGAACTGTGCCGTTCCGTGGGAGCGGGCCGGCAGAGGTGACGATCGACGCGGGAAGTCTGTGATCATCAACGCTTGAAAGAGAGCCGTTGCACGCGCGATAAACGACACCAAAGGCACGCGCCGTCTCGTGCGCACGCCCCGCACAACCGGCGCCCGGTCAGACGTGCCGTGACGATGGCGCCGAGGGAGAAGGTACGGTTCAACGGGTCGTAGCACGTCTGTGGCTCGGTCACTCACTCGAGGCTGTCAAGCGCGCGGGCGAGGGCGCGGGGGGGCGGCGGTGAGCGGATCGTCGGGCCAGGAGTGTTTTGGGTAGCGGCGGCGGAGCTCCTTCCGCACCTCGTGGTACGTGGTGCGCCAAAAGCTCTCGAGGTCGGAGGTCACCTGCTGCGGGCGGTGGTTGGGCCCCAAGAGATGGACGAGCACCGTCACCCGGCCGTCGGCCACCCGCGGCGTCTGGAGCGTGCCGAAGAGCTCCTGAATCCGAACGGCGAGGATCGGCGGGCCGTCTGGGCGGTATTCGAGCCGGTAGCGGCGTCCTCCGGCCAGTTCGAGCTCGGCAGGCGCTAGCCGTTCGACGAGGGGGAGCCGCTCCCAGCCGACCGTCCCCTGGAGAATCGTGAGCCAGTCGGCGGCCCGGACTTCGTCGAGCGACCGCAAGCCGTGGCAGACCTCGGGGAGCATCGCCAGGAGGGCGGCGTCGTCGAGAAGAGGCAAGTCGAGGTCTGGCAGTGTCCGGGCGAGCCAATCGACCCTGAGCCGGAAGCGACCGGCGGCCGAATCGGGATCGGGGAGGCTGCGGGCCGGCTCCTGCCGGGCGACCGCGGCAAGGAGGGCTGCGGCGGCGGCCGGATCGCTGATCGCCACCGGCGTCTCGTCGAGCACCAGATCGATCCAGGCGGTGCGGCGGCGGGCCTCGACCTGGCGGCGCGAGGGGCTGAAGAGGAGGTCTTCGCCAGTGGAGAGATTGGTGTGGAGGCCCTCGTCGTCGAGCCACTCGCGGTCGACGGCGCTTGCCTGCCGGACGCGGGCTTCTCCGCCGCCATCGTCGAGATCGATCGCCAGGACGAGCGGCTCCTGCCGGACACGAGATCCGCCGTCGAGACGGAGGCCGCGGCCGCCGACCATCGTCGCCCGGTCGTTGGCCCCAGGCCGAAGCTTCGCGAGCCGATCGGGAAAGGCCTCGAGCAGCGCCTGCATCAGGGCGGTGGCCGGATCGGCGGCGCGGGGGGCGAGATCGACATCGACGAGCCGGTAGAGCTGTTCGGCCGCCCGGAGCACCGTCCTTGCCCCGCCGGGATGGGGCTCGAGATCGGCCGTCGACGGATGGCCGCCAAGGGGGATCCCGGCATGGAACATCTGCAGCGCCGCGACCCGATCGACGACGTCAGACCGGGTGCGAACGATCATCCGGTCGCGCGGACCGCTGCGGCCATGGGCTGCGGTACGGAAGGGATCGCGCTCCGAGAGCATCGCTGCAGCGACCGACGTCTCCCGGAGCACGCCATGTCGGGCGCCTGCAAGGAGGAGCCGGGCGAGCCGTGGATGAGCCGGAAGCCGGACAAGCTCGCGCCCCAGCGGCGTGATCGTGGGCTTGCCCCCCGAGACATCGATCCCCCGAGCATCTCGAGGAGGCGCAGCGCTTGGTCAATCGCCTCGGGCTCGGGGGTGTCAAGCCAAGGAAAGGCCTCCGCCTCGCCGAGGGCGAGAAGCTGGAGGAGCGGGCCGGCGAGATCGGTGCGGAGGATCTCGGGGAGATCGGCGGCGGGGCGGTGGTGATGCGACGATTCGTCCCACAGCCGGAAGCAGACGCCGGGCCCGGTGCGCCCCGCCCGGCCGGCCCGTTGGTCGGCCGACGCCCGTGAAATCGGGATCAGCTCGAGCCGCGGCAGCCCAGTCGCGCTCGAAACACGCATCTGACGGACCATCCCCGAATCGACGACCGCGCCGACGCCGGGGATCGTCAGGCTCGTCTCAGCGACGTTCGTCGCCAGGATGATCTTCCGTCCGCCGGTCTCCTCGAGAACGCGGTCTTGCTGTTCCGGTGGCAGCTCGCCATGAAGGATGACGACCGAGTGCCCGTGCCGGTCGGCGAGCGGGTCGATGGCGTCGGCCGATCGCATGATCTCGCCAACGCCCGGGAGGAACACGAGGACGTGGCCGGTCGAGTATTTCAGCGCCTGTCCGACCGCGTCGGCCACCTGATCGACAAGCTCCCGCTGGTCGCCGCGCTTGCCATACCGCACCTCCACCGGATGGAGGCGACCCGACGTCGACACCACCGGGCAGCCCGCGGGAGCCCCAGGGGCGAGGGCCCGGGCCACCGGGCCGGTGTCGAGGGTGGCGCTCATGACGACGATGCGGAGGTCGGGGCGGAGCGTCTCCCGGACGCGGAGGAGCATCCCGAGGACAAGATCCATCTCCACCGATCGCTCGTGAAACTCATCGAGGACGACGCAGTCGATGCGTGAGAGCGTGACGTCTTCGAGGAGGCGCCGGAGCATGATCCCGGTCGTTTCGACGATCAGTCGGGTGTCACGCCCCACGCGGGAATCGAACCGCACTTGGTAGCCGACCTCGCCGCCGAGGTCACAGCCGCGGAGCTTGGCGATCTGCGTGGCGACCGACCTGGCCGCGAGCCGGCGCGGCTGCATGAGGATCAGCCGCGAGCCCGCCGGGAGATCGTCAAGCACCGCCGCTGGCACGAGCATCGTCTTGCCGGAGCCGGGGGGGGCCGTGACGACGACCGCTCCCCCCTGCCCTGCCGGGCCTGCGGCGCGCGGCCGCGACGCCGCCACCACCTCGGCGAGGACATCGGCAACCGGGAGGTTTTTGAGAAAGTCGGCCCGAAAGGTCACGGCTTCGCCCAGTAGTCGACGACGGTCACCTTCTCGACATGGGGGCCGACGAGATCGACAAACTCCTTGTGGGCCGGGTGGGGGAGATAGGCGTCGCGATCGGCTTCCGAGTCGAAGGTGACGAAGAAGCAGTGCGTTAGCCCCTGCTGGAGGCCCTCCGG
>CAJAYZ010000174.1 GCA_903949225.1 uncultured Planctomycetaceae bacterium | reverse complement strand
CTTCCGTCGCCACTTCTACCAGCACGCCGGCTTCCGGCCGATCATCGACGCGCCCGGGCACGACTCCGTGACGGAGGGCTCGAAGCTCTACGAGACCGACGTTCTCGTCACGCAGTATCTCGACTTTCACTACGGCCCCGAAGCGCTCGGCGTGCCGAACTTTCCCCGCGCCTGCGCGGGGGAGGTGCTCCCCCTGCTCCCGGCAGACAGGCGCCGGCGCTGTCTCGACATCGGCTGCTCGGTGGGGCGATCGGCCTTGGAGTTTGCCCGGGCGTTCGAGCATGTCGATGCCATCGACTTCTCCGCCCGCTTCATCCAGTCGGGGGTCAGGCTCCAGGAGGGGGGCGAGATCCACTACGAGGTGCCCACCGAAGGGGAATTGACCGTCGCCCGGAGCGTGTCACTGGAGAAGCTCGGCCTCGGAGCGCTGCGGACGCAGGTGGCCTTCATGCAGGGGGATGCCTGCAACCTGAAGAGCCTCTACACCGGCTACGACCTCGTCTTCGCCGGCAATCTCGTCGACCGTCTTTATGATCCGGCGATGTTCCTCGATGCTATCGGCGACCGCGTCCTCCCCGGCGGCCTGCTGGTCATCACCTCCCCCTACACCTGGCTCGAAGAATACACGCCGAAATCGAAGTGGCTCGGCGGGCGGCGCGAGCATGGCGAAGCCCTCACGACCTTCGCGGGGATCGCCCGGGCGCTCGACGGCGGCTTCGACCTCGTGCATCGCACCGATGTCCCATTCGTGATCCGGGAGACGGCCCGCAAACACCAGCACTCGATCGCCGATCTCACCGTCTGGCGGCGCCGCGGCGGGGCCTGAAAGCCCCCCCTCTTCCGATTGATTCCGGGTGACAGGGCCGACGGCGATCGACTAAAATCACGGTTTCCTCCGGACACGCCCACCGTGGCCAATCCCCCACCCGACCGATTCGATCCCTGCCGGGCCTGGCTCGGGATTGACCGCGCTGATTTGGCCGACCCACGGCGGGTCCTCGGTGTCGTTCCGGGAGAGACCGATCCGATCGTCGTCCTCAAGGCGGCCGAGTCGAGGCTCAAGGCCCTCAAGGGCTTGGCCGCCGGTCAGCACCATGCCGCCCGGGAAGCGCTCATTCTCCAGGTGGAACAGGCTCGGGAGAAGGTGCTTTCGCAGATCGCCGCAGTGGGGAACGGCCAGGCTCCGCTCGGCCCCTCGGCCCAGGGAAGCGGGTTCTCGATGCCCCCTCCGCCACGGCGGCACAGCGCGCCGGCGACCGATGCCGAGGCCGGGGCGACGGTCGTGTTCGACGAGCCGGAAGGTTCGCAATCCGAGGCCGAGGATGCGTTCGCCCCGCCGGTGGTGCGGGTCCGCCATTACCGCTCGGGCCGTCGCCAGGGAAGCGCGGCGATCTGGGTGTCGCTCCTGGCGATTGTGGGAAGCGTCGCCGCTGGGGTGGGATTCATCTGGTGGCAAGCGCGGCAGCAAGACCTTCGCCAAGCGGCGCGGAGTCAGGCAACCCGCTCCCCCCGCGACGAGGATCTGGCCGCAGGTCCGCAGAGAGATGCCGGAGAACGATCCAAACCGCTCCCTGAGGATGCGGCGATCTCGTCGAGTCCGCCTCCCTCCCGCCCGGAAGGAAAAAAACCGATCACCCCGTCGACGACCAGGCCAGCGCCTCCCATCAAGACGCCGCCGACGACCTCCGTGGCCGCGGCCCCACCCGAGCCAATGCCGCAGCCAGCCGCCACCGAGCCGATGGAGACCACCCCGGCGGACTCAGCATCCCCCGCCGCGGCCAGCATGGATGGTGACGCCCCGCCGGACGAGGAAATGGCAGACGCTGGCGTGTCGGGAGATGACGTGACGGAGATGCCTGCTGACGAAGCGATGGCCTCCGCCGACTCGACCGAGGACGACAGCGAGATCGAGACGGCGATCGAGTCGGCCCTCGGCGCGATCCGCACCAGCGACTTCGACACCGCCGATGCCCTCCTCGCCTCGGCCCTCGAAGGAGGGCAGAGCATGCCGGCCAAGCGGCGGGTGGCTGATTGGCAGACGCTCGCCCAATATGCCCGGGAGTTTGCCGGCTTCCGCGAGAAGGCGATCGCGGAGGTGAGGCCTGGAAACGAGTTCGACGTCAACGGGAAGAAGGTCGGGGTCGTCGAAATCGACGACAAGAAGTTCATCTACCGTTTCCAGGGGCGCAACAAGACGACCCCGAGGGACAAGATCCCGGCCGGCATCGCGATGGCGATCGTGACGACCTGGTTTGACGAGCGTCCGGACAACCATCTCTTCCTCGGCGCCTATCACGCCACGAAGCCGGAGCCCGATCTCGCCAAGGCGCGGGATCACTGGGAGCGGGCCGAGAAGGGGGGAATCAACGCCGAGCCCCTCTTCCGAGTCCTCGATGATCCCCTGCTCCAGGAAGGGGCAAAGGCTTCCGAGCCGACCGACGAGTAGCAGTCGCCCTCCTTCACCACATCCGGGTGAGGATCCCGACGAGCATCGCCGGATCGAGTTCGACCGGATTTCCGCGCAGGCTCGCGCCGCCGGAGTTTTCGGCCAGCCAGCCGATTCGCTCCTGACTCAAGCCTACCTCGGACAATCGGCGGGGCAGGCCCGCCACGCCACAAAGCGCCTCGATCCGCGCGACAAAGGCCGCTGCCGCGATCGCATCGACGGGGGAGGCCGCCGGGTCGATCGCCCGCTCGAGGAGCGCGTAGTCCGCCGCTGCGACCGCCGCGTTGACCTCGAGCGCCACCGGGAGCATGAGCCCGCAGGCCAGGCCATGCGGCGTGCCGCACTCGATGCCAAGCGCCGCGGCCACGCCATGGGCCATGCCGAGGCCGGAGTTTGTCAGGGCCATCCCCGAGAGGAGCGCTCCATGGCTCATCGCGCTTTGCGCCGCTCGGTCGGACGGATCGGCGAGCAACCGCGGCAGAGCGCGTAAGGCCCGCGGCAGTGCCTCGAGCACGAGCGCCCGGGGCAACGGCCGGCGGACACGGCAGATGAACGACTCTATGAGTTGGGTGATGCAGTCGAGGCCGGCGGCCGCCACCGTCGCGCGATCGCATCCGGCGGTCAGGTCGGGATCGACAATGACGGCGCGCGGCACCATCAGCGGGCTGCGGAGGCTCTTCTTGAAGCGCCGGGCTGGGCAGGAGATGACGGCGTTGCGGGTCGCCTCGGCGCCGGTGCCGGCCGTCGTCGGCACGGCGACCAGCGGCAGCGGCGCCAGATCGATCGGGATCCCCCGCCCCACCCCCTCGAGCCGGTCGACGATGAGCGGATCGTAGTCGGCCGCGCCGAGCCCGGCGGGGAGATTCGTCGCCAGGGCCGCGAGTGCCTTGGCCAGATCGATCGCTGAACCACCGCCGACGGCAACGACGACGACCCCGTCGCGGTCCCCAGGCGGCAGGCTCGCGAGGGCGGCGGCGACGTCATCGACGGTCGGTTCACCCGCCGTGACGGCGACGATCTCGGCGGCGAGGCCGGCTCGGGCGAGGCTCGCCTCGACAGCATCGCGGTGGGGGGCGCTGGCGAGGCTGCGCCGTCCCCCCACGAGCCACACGCGCTTCCCGAGGAGCGCCGCGGCCTCCCCCACCTCGGCCACTCGGCCGGCACCAAACCTGATCGCCGGTGGCGCGACGAAGTCCCACGGGCCCGGATCGATCGCCGCGCCTTCGACTACACTATTGCCTATCTCGTCCATCTCACGCCGTTCCTTTCCCGCTTGAAGCTCACGCCCAAACCGCCCCCCGAGGAAGTTGCCAAGAGGATGACGACCGACGCCCTGGAGATCCCCGTCTGCCGCGCGCCGGTGAGGGGGAAGATTCGCCCCCCCGGCTCCAAGAGCATCACCAATCGGGCCCTTGTCTGCGCGGCGTTGGCCGAGGGAACCTCGACGCTGTCAGGCGCCCTCGACAGTCAGGATACCCGGGTGATGGTCGACGGGCTGAGGGCCCTCGGGATCGGCCTCGACGCCGATTGGTCGGCCGGCCGGATCGTTGTCCATGGCTCGGGCGGCCAGATCCCTGCCACCGCCGCAACGCTCGACTGCGCCGCCAGCGGCACGACGATCCGCTTCCTCGCTGCGGTCTGTGGCTTGGGCCACGGCACCTACCGGCTCGATGGCACAGCCCGGATGCGGAAGCGCCCCATCGGCGATCTCCTCGACGCGCTCCGGAGCCTCGGGGTGGAGGCCAGCGCCGAGAGCCCCGGCGACTGCCCACCGGTGGCGATCCATTCCGCCGGAATGCCGGGCGGGGCTACGACCGTCCGCGGTGGCACCTCGAGCCAGTTTGCCAGTGCCCTGGCGATGGTCGCCCCCTGCACCTCGGCAGGGATGACGATCGACTTCGAGGGGCGCCTCGTCTCGCTCCCCTACCTGGAAATGACCCGGCGCGTGATGGCTGATTTCGGCGCCGCCTGCCATGTCGCCGGCCCGGCACGGTGGTCGATCCCGGCCGGCCGATATCTCGGACAGACCTACGCCATCGAGCCCGATGCCTCGGCCGCGAGCTACTTCCTCGCCGCCGCGGCGATCACCGGCGGAAGTGTCACTGTCGAGGGGCTGTCGCGGCGGAGCATGCAGGGAGATGTGGCCTTCGCCGAGGCGCTTCACAAAATGGGCTGCGCACTCGAGTGGCACGAATCGGGGAACGATCCCGCCGACGATTCCGTGACGGTCTCGGGCCGGGCCACCCACGGCATCGACATCGACATGAACGCGATCAGCGACACCGTGCCGACGCTCGGAGTCGTGGCCCTGTTCGCCGCCGGGCCGACGACGATCCGCAACGTCGCCCACATCCGCGACAAGGAGACAGACCGGATCAGCGACCTCGGCCGTGAGCTCACCCGCTTGGGCGCCCGGATCGAAGAGCGGCACGATGGCCTCACCGTCCACCCCGCCCAGCTCTCGTCGGCGGAACTGGCAACCTACGACGACCACCGCATGGCGATGAGCCTGGCGCTCGCCGGCCTTGTCGTGCCCGGCGTGCGGATCCTCGATCCGCGTTGCACGGGCAAGACGTTTCCAGAGTACTGGCGGGCCCTGGCGACGATCGCGGCCCTCGATACGCAGGGCTGGCCCGAGGGCTTTCGTCCGTGAGGCCCGGCTGACCTCGGGGCTCACCTACGGCCCAGCCTGCCGGCTCACTGGCCGACAACGCTCACTCTGTTCCATCGATTCCTTATTCCCCCGCCCCGCCCCCATCAGGCGGCCACAGGCCTCCCGCCGCCGATTGGGCGAGGACGAGCGAGGCCCGGGCGAGGAGATGATCGACCCGCTCCGCCAGGGAAGGCTCCGCGACCTCCCTCGAGAGGCTGGCATCGGGCGCCATCGCCCCAGCTGTCCCAGTTGTGGACGCCCCGTCGCGGGCCGGGAAGGCTCCGCCGCAGTGGCGGCAGAAGACCCTCTTCCCGAGGAGCGTCACCCGGATGCGAAGCGACCGGCCGCAGATTGGACAAGATTGGAAGAAATGCACGGGATCTCCTCCGCACGCGCGTGCGCTTGTGTGTCACGAAACACCGAGCCCCCTGAATCAGTCTACCGCTGCCGCCATCAGCCACCAAGATCGCCCGGCATGGCGCCGGAAGGATCGCCCAGCAGGCCGCCGATTGTTTACAGTAGGACGAGTGTTTTCCCTCACCCTGCCGAGCGGCAGCCGATGAACCGTCCGTGGTACGCCCCCCTCGTGGTGGTCTTCTGGCTGGTGACCACGGGCTGGCTGTTCACCTCCAAGATCCTCCCCACACTCCTCCCCGGCGCGCCGCCGGGCTATCAGGCCCGCTACTCGGCCGACGGGCGGGTGGTGCCGGTGGCGTGGAGCGTGATCCTCGACGACAAGCCGCTGGGGTGGTCCTTCAGCCAGGCCGAGCGTCTCGCTGACGGGGGGATGCGGGTCGAGAGCCTTCTCCATTTCGATCATCTGCCGATCGGGCAACTCTTGCCGGCCTGGACGAGGCTCCTCATCCGCCAAGCAATCCCCGCCTCGGCCGTGCTGACCCTCGAGGCGACAGGGCGGGTGGAGATCGACCGGGCCGGCCAACTCACCTCCTTCAACTCGGCGATCGATCTCCCCGGCAGCGATGGCAAGATCCTCCTCACGGGCACGGTCGACGACGGGGAAGTGACGATCGTCATTCGCTCTGGCGAGATGGTCTACGAGACGAAGCGATTCCTTCCCGAGACGATGATGCTCGGCGACGAACTCTCCCCCCACGCCATGCTCCCCGGCCTCGTGACCGGTCAGCAATGGACGGTTCCCGTTTACAGTCCGCTCCGCCCCGCCCAGTCGCCGATCGAGATCCTCCACGCGGAGGTCGAGGGGAGCGAATCGATTTTCTGGGACGATCACCTCGTGACAGTCGACCTCGTCTCCTACCGGGACGACCCCGCGTCGCACCGGGAGCCGCGCGCCCGGCTGTGGGTCGACCGCACCGGTCGGGTCCTCCGCCAAGAGGCCTCGGCGATGGGACGGAAGATCCTGTTCGTGCGCCGCAACGATGCCGAGGCGGAGAAGCTGGCGAAAAACCTCTCGGAACTGGGGGATTCGCCGGCCGCTCGGTCGGCCGCTGCAGCCTCTGAAGGCAGGGAGACACCATGATCGCCTTCGAAGGGG
Source organism: uncultured Planctomycetaceae bacterium (assembly GCA_903949225.1). Taxonomy (GTDB): domain Bacteria; phylum Planctomycetota; class Planctomycetia; order Pirellulales; family UBA1268; genus QWOP01. Next base: position 885 of record CAJAYZ010000174.1, on the reverse strand, counting down.
TGACCCGATCCTACGGCGAGAAGATCGCCGTCGCGGGGCTCGACCTGACGATCCCGCGCGGCGAGCTGTTCGCCCTCCTCGGCCCCAACGGCGCCGGGAAGACGACGACGATCAAGATGCTCGTTGGCCTCCTCCGGCCATCGCGAGGCTCGGTGTGCGTCGCGGGGCACGACCTTGTCCGCGATCCCCGTGCCGCCCACCTTCACCTCGGCTACGTCCCCGATGAGCCGTGCCTCTACGAGAAGCTCACCGGCCGCGAGTTTCTCTGGTTCATCGCCGACATGTTCGGGATGTCGAAGGCCGCCGCTGAGCGGCGGATCGAGGCGGAGATCGCCAACTTCGAGCTCGGCGAATTCGCCGACGATCTCGCGGAGAGCTATTCCCTCGGCATGCGGCAGCGGCTCGTCTTCGCCTCCTCCCTCCTCCACGATCCCGACGTTCTCGTCCTCGACGAGCCGATGGTCGGCCTCGATCCGCGGAGCGTGCGGATCGTGAAGGATCTCCTCCGCGAGCGGACGCGCGACGGGATGACCGTCTTCATGTCGACGCACACCCTGGCGATGGCCGAGGAGTTGGCCGACCGGGTGGGGATCATGGTCCGTGGTCGACTGCGGTTTCTCGGCACGGTCGCCGATCTCCGCGCCCGGGCAACCGTCCCGGGCACGGGAGGCCCCGCGGTGGGCGCCGAGCCGCAGAGCCTCGAGCAGCTTTATCTCGACATCACCTCGGCTGACGGCGGAGGTGCTCCCCCATGATGCCCGTCCCCCGTTCCGCCGATGCCGCGATCCTCCGGCCGATCAGCGTCGGCGAGGAGTCGGGGATTTTTCTCCGCCTCCGTTGGCTCCTCGCCAGCTCGACGCTCCGGGAGATGCTCCGCACGTCGCG